>JAAYUR010000419.1 GCA_012517645.1 Treponema sp. | reverse complement strand
TCCTCCGCCGTCGGGTTCGCGCGCCGGGGCTCGGATTCGTACGAGCCGCGGTCTTCGCCTTTTTTCTTTTCATCGTCGCCGCGGGCTCCTCGGGTATACCCATTCCGTTGGTCCGGGGGCAGGGCCGCGGGGGCTTTACGCGGCCCAGGTCCGGCACCGCCCTGATCATCACGGGAGCCGCCGCCCGGATTCCCCAGGAAGCCGCCCTGATCGAGGAGCTGGATTCCCGGGGATGGCTTTCCGACCTCGTGTTCGTCTCGGGCGTAAGCTCCGGAGCCTTGAACGCCGTAGCCTTGAACGGCATCCTGTCGGGACGGATGACCTGGGATCGATACCGTTCCATCCTGTTCTCGATAGGACCCCAAGATATCTACCTAAGGAACGGCAGGACCCTTCCTGTAAACACGGAGCCGTTGCGGGCGCTATTCCGAAAGGTCGTGGACGAGGAACTGGGATTCCGAACCATCGGGGACCTGCCGATCCCCACGGCTATAACGATCACTCGGAAGCCGGCATTGGGCTCAAAGGCGGAGGCGGTTCGTCTGTGTAGTCGACCGATAAACCCCGAGTCGGATCCGGGCATCGACCTGGTGGACGTTCTTTGCGCGACTACGGCAATACCCTTGATCTTTCCGCCCCGGCGGATTCCGGGAGCCCGAACGATTCCGGACGCCGAGTATGTAGACGGCGGGGCTTCCGAGGACTACATCCCCTTTCGGGCCCTCATCGAGTTCGAGAAGTACCGCGGACGTGGAGTCGATCGAGTCCTCATCGTCAGCCGCAAGTATGACCCCCAAGCGGACCTAAGCGAGGAATTGGGAATGCTCGGGGTCGACGACCATCGGATTTTCGACCGCCTGGGCCTTTCCTTCGACCGCCTTGCGGACCGAAAGTTCCGGTCCAGCCTCTGGGATTTCGTGCGGACCTATCCGGAGACCGCGGAGCGGGCCCTGGTCTGGAGACCGGATTTCCCGGAGACCTACCTGATGCTCGACTTCCATTCCATGGATGCCCAGTACCGAAGGACCGTAGCCTGGGCCAAGGACCGTGAGCCGATTCCCGTCAAGGAATTCCTAGGAGATGCTTCGCGATTCAAGTTCGCTCTTAGACAGGCACTGCCCTGAATCGTCCGTCCTCGTTCCGGACTATGACAGGTATGTCGAACAGGAGGGATATTAGATCCGAGCTCAGCACCCTGTCCTTCGGACCGTCCGCAAGGATCCTGCCGTCCTTGACCAGGATGACCCGATCCATCTCGGGAGGAATCTCGGACAGCTCGTGGGTCACGAGGACGATCGTGTGGCCCCGTCCCGCCAGCCCTCGGACCTTCTCCGAGAATACGTGGCGGGCCGCGAGATCCAGGGACGTATACGGCTCGTCCAGGAGCAGGGTGCCCGGATCGTGGACCAGGGCCCGGGCAGCCAGGGCGCGGCGCATCTGGCCGGAGGACAAGGTCCCCGCCCGCCGGTCCAGGATCTCCTCGATTCCCAATAGCCGCGCGGCTTCCCGTGCCTTCTTGTCCATCCAGGTTTCCGGGGCGCCCCGCAGGGGAAGCCCCACGCCTCCATAGAATCCCGACAGGATCGTGTCCAGGACGCTCTCGCCCCCCGCCGCCTGCCGGGACTGGAGGGTGTCCGAGACAATGCCCAGCCGGTTGCGAAGTTCGAAAAGGTCCCAGCGCTCCTGACCGAAGAGCCGGACCGCCGCCGGTTCACGGTATAGGGGAAAGAGGTCCCCGGAGATTAGCCGTACGATGGTGGATTTCCCGGAACCGTTCGGACCCAGGATGCAGACGTGCTCGCCTTCCTCCAGGGTGAAGGAGGCCTCCCGGAGCACGGGCCGGCCGCCCAGCAGGACGGTCGCGTCCCTCATTTCGACGGATACTGCCATGATGTCGAGAGGGTAGCGGAGGGGAAGGTTGATGGTCAAGGCAACGTGAACGTGCCGGCTCGTACTTTGATCCTCCCGACCCGTAGTCCCTCCCGGCCCTTTCCGGTATACTCCCGTCCAAGCCCGGTCCGATCGAAGGACCGGCCGGGCCACCGGGGGGAGCCGTCCGCGGCTATCCCCGTCCCGACGAGGTCCGGGACGGGGGGATGCCTTCCCGGCGGACCGCCGTAATCCGTCGGCGGCCCGAAATCAGGACCTCCCGGGATGGAACGTCCGGGCGCCGGCGGGTCCGGCGAAGCAGGAGCACAGCATGGATTCCAGCGTCACAATGGAAAAGATCGTCTCCCTGGCCAAGCGGAGGGGGTTCGTCTTCCAATCCTCGGAGATCTACGGCGGCCAGGCCGGAGCCTGGGACTACGGTCCCGCCGGCATCGAGCTCAAGAACCGCATCCAGCGGTTCTGGTGGAAGGAGATGACCCAGCTCCACGACGACATCGTGGGCCTGGACGCGGCCATCCTCATGCACCCCCGGGTCTGGGAAGCCTCGGGCCATGTGGAGAACTTCACGGACCCCCTGGTGGACTGCAAGAAGTGCAAGCAGCGTTTCCGGGCGGACATGATCCCGGAGGAGAAGCTCGCCAAAAAGGAATGCCCCGAATGCGGAGGAGAGCTCACGGACACCCGCAAGTTCAACCTGATGTTCAAGACGAACATCGGCCCCGTGGACGACGGAACGGGACTCATCTACCTCCGTCCCGAGACCGCCCAGGGCATCTACGTGAACTACAAAAACATCGCCCAGTCCAACCGGATGAAGCTGCCCTTCGGCATCGCCCAGGTGGGCAAGGCCTTCCGGAACGAGATCGTCACGAAGAATTTCATCTTCCGGACCTGCGAGTTCGAGCAGATGGAGATGCAGTACTTCGTGAAGCCCGGCGAGGACGAGAAGTGGTTCGACTACTGGAGGGAGCAGAGGTGGGCGTACTACCAGAAGCTCGGGGTACGGATGGACAAGCTCCGCTGGCACCGTCACGGCCCCGGGGAGCTGGCCCACTACGCCAAGGACGCCTACGACATCGAGTATGAATTCCCCATGGGCTGGAAGGAGCTCGAGGGAGTCCACAACCGTTCGGACTACGACCTGTCCCGGCACCAGCAGTTCTCCGGCAAGGACCTGCAGTACATCGACCAGGACAACGGCAACGCCCGGTATATCCCGTATATCATCGAGACCTCCGCGGGGCTTACCCGCCAGCTCCTCATGGTCCTCTGCGACGCCTACGACGAGGAATATGTCGGTACGGATAAAGCCGAGGGAGTTTCCGAAGGAAACTCCGAATCGAACGCGCAGCGTTCGATGGACGATTGGCGGACGGTCCTCCATTTCCACCCGGAGCTGGCCCCCGTCACCGTGGCTGTCCTGCCTCTTATGAAAAAGGACGGACTCGCCGAGCTGGCCCAGGATATCCGGAAGGAACTGAAGGAAGATTTTTCCACGGATTACGACCAGGGCGGGGCCATCGGACGTCGGTACCGGCGACAGGACGAGATCGGCACCCCCTTCTGCGTCACCATCGACTACCAGTCCAAGGAGGACGGCACCGTGACCGTTCGGTACCGGGATTCCATGGAGCAGGTCCGGGTTCCCCGCGCCGAGCTGGCCGCCCGGATCCGGGCGGACATCAAGGCCTACAAGCGGGCCTGATCGCGGCCTCGGTCGCGCCCCTCCCCGGCCTTCCGGCCCGGGGAGAGGCGACGATCCGCCGCGATGCGCCCGCGGGATTTCCCGGATGCCCGGACTTCCACCGACCCTCGTCCTGACCGCGGCGGCGACCCTGGCCGTCATCCTCGGGCTCGGATACCTGAGCGGGCGAAGGGTTCGGGACTCCGAAGATTTCGACACGGGCGGAAACGCCGCCGGTCCGGTCCTCGTGTCCGGAACGATCGTAGGTACCCTGGTGGGCGGTTCTTCGACCCTCGGGACCGCCCAGCTTGCCTTCCTGCACGGACTGTCCGCCTGGTGGTTCACCCTGGGAGCCTCCGCCGGCTGCTTGCTATTGGCAGCATTGAGCCGCCCCCTGAGGTCCGCCCGCTCCGGGACGATCCAGGAGATCATCGGCCGCGAGTACGGGGCCGCCGCGGGTGCGGCGTCCTCGGTCCTGGCCTCCGCGGGATTCCTCATCAACATCGTCGCCCAGGTTCTGGCCGCGAATGCCCTGTTGGAGACCCTCTTCGGACTTTCCGCCCCGGTCCGAGCGGGGATCGCTGTTCTCCTCATGGCTTTCTATGTCGTGTTCGGTGGGATCCGGGGTGCCGGCCTGTTGGGGATCCTCAAGATGATGCTCATTTACCTCGCCGCCGTGGTCGCGGGCACGACGGCCCTCCGGCTTTCCGGGGGCTTCGGGACCTTCCTACGGGAACTGCCCCGGGAACGCTACTTCGATTTGTTCGCCCGGGGGGTCGGGGTCGACCTCGGGGCCGGACTTTCCGTCGCCCTGGGAGTTCTTTCCACCCAAACCTATGTCCAAGCGATCCTGACCGCCCGGGACGACAGGTCCGCCCGGAACGGGGCCTTGATCAGCGCGGCCATCATCCCTCCCGTCGGCTTTCTGGCCGTCCTGGTCGGGTACCACATGCGCCTTGTCTTCCCGGAGCTCCCCGCTGGGCAGGCCTTTCCCAGGTTCCTTCTCGAATACCTTCCGCCGGCCTGGGCGGGGCTGTTCCTGGCCACCCTCCTGGTAGCCATCGTGGGCACCGGGGCGGGAATGGCCCTGGGTTTCGGCCGGATCGTTTCGAACGACCTGTATTCGAGATACGCGGGCCCCCGGGCGGACGGGAAGCGGCGGCTCCTCGCGACTCGGGCGACGATCCTCGCGGCCCTGGCCGTATCCGCCCTATTCACCCTGGGCAGCCTGGGCCGGACGATCCTTTCCTTCGGATTCCTCTCCATGGGACTGAGGGCCGCGGTCCTCCTCGTGCCCATGGCCGCAGCCCTCTTCCTTCCGGGTCGGATGAGGGGAGGCTGGGCGACGGCATCCAGCGCCGCGGGGCTGGGGGCGGTTCTGACTGCGGAGGCGGCGGGGTTTCCCTTCGATTCGCTTTTCGCGGGCATCGCGGCAAGCGCCGTCGTTGCGGGAGCGGGACTTCTTGCCGGACGATGCAGGTCTCGGGCGGGGTAGGGAAGGCCGCCGGAATTATTTCCCGCAGCAGTGTTTGTACTTTTTCCCGGAACCGCAGGGGCAGGGATCGTTGCGGCCCACCTTGGGGCCCGCGCGTACGACCGTCTCGGTCCGGACCGTTCCGGAGTCGTAGAGCCAGGCACCGTCGTTCTTGACGAAGTACGCGGTCTCCCGGTGCTCCTGGACGCGGCCGTCCATCTCGAACTTCGCGGAGAACTCGACGACGCCCTCGGAATCCCCGCTTCCTCCCTTCTCGACGCGGTGGATCGAAAGGCCCTTCCAGAGGGCTTTGCGGCTCCAGTCCTCGGTGGCCTTTCGGTCCGCGCCGTCGGACCGGGCGTAGGTGCCCAGGATGTGGTCGATCTCGCCCTTCACGTAGGCGCTGTAGCGAGAGCGCATCAGGGCCTCGGCGGTCGGAGCCGGGAGGGCGCCCGAAATGATCGGGCCGCAGCAGGCGGAATATTCGCGGCCCGAGCCGCAGGGACAGGTGTCGCTCATGGTGGATCCTCCGGGGGGACGTTGTATACCGGATCTGCCGATCCGGGCAAGCGGAGGGACGGAGGATCGTTCCGCCGGCCTTCCGCTACCGCTCCGAAGGAGGCTTGAACCCCTCTACGAGGTACCGGGGGAATCCCTTGGTGAAGCTTTTACAGGCCAGGCTTCGGAGGACGTGGATGTTCAAGAGCGGACGAAGGACGGCGGCATCCAGGACCGTGAGGGCCAGGAGCGGACCTGCCGCGACGATAAGGAGTCCCGCGGCGATGTCCGCCAGGGCGACCGCGGCGGGAGGCAGGCCCCCCCGAAGGATGGCCGACACCGGTCCGTACAACCGGAACCCCAGGACCGCGGCGAGCGCCGACAGGGCGAGAAGGGCGATCCCGCGGACCGGAGAGGTGTTGATCGCTCGGGTCGGGCAGGTGTTCATGCAGCGGTTGCAGGACTCGCAGCCCCAGGTCCAGCGCGGCCGGGCCGTCGGGCCCTTCCCCAGGACGATGGCGCCGGCGGGACAGGTCCGTGCGCACAGACCGCAGGATGTGCAGTCGTCGTCGGCGATGAAGAGCTTGCCTAGGAAATGTCGTCCGAAGGCCCCGAACATAATGCCTACGAAGTTCAGAAGCCCGTCGATCCCGCTCCGTTCCTGCTCGAGGGTAGTCCCATCTAGGAGGGCCCGCACGAAGGCGTCGACCCCGGCGTCCCCCGCCGCCACGGCCCGGGACCGCTCCTTGTCGACCGGAGGGGGCATCATTTCGACCCAGTTGACGGGGTAGTGGGCGGCCCCCTTGAGCACAACCCGGTAGCCCTTCCGTCGGAGCATGCGCCCGGCGACGTCCGCGGACCCGTAGGAACCGCCGCCGTCCGCGGTGAAGACCGCCGCCGGGATACCGTCTCCCCCGGGCAGGCGTGCTAGGAACCGTGCCACCAGGGCCGGGGGGCGCCAGGAATA
>JAAYUR010000122.1 GCA_012517645.1 Treponema sp. | reverse complement strand
AGGGTACGGCGACATACGGCCCTTCCGGTTGAACGAATTTCTGGACGAATTCCTGGGCGTATCGAGCTGAGATGAAGGATCTACGACTCCCCTGCATCCCGGTGCTCGCGCTGGCCCTGTGTCCGGTCTTCGATGTCCGGGCCCAGGATTCCGGCCCCGCGGAGTCGGAGGAGATTGTCCGGTACGTCCTTGTTGGAGGTTCGGTCACGGGCGCCGTAGTCTCGACTCCCCGGGGGGAGGAGATCCGGCGGGAGTACTATGTCCGGGATTCGGTCGGGAACGTCGTCGAGATACGGGTGACCTATCCAGAAGGCGGCTCAACCCGATCCGGAAGCGCCCCGGGCAGGGAATGGTTCGAGTACCCCGGGGGGGACCGGGTCTTTAGGGTCTACCGGACGAACGGAGACCTGGAGTCCGAGGAAGTGCGTCGAGGTTCGGCCGTGGTTTACCGGGTCCTGTATAGGTACCGCGATGAATCCGGATCCCTTTCCGTCGTGGAGGAGACCCGTCCCGGGGAAGGATGGAAACGCGTCACGGAATACGGCAACCGGGGACTTCCCGACAGGGAAACCGTCGAGACCGGCAACGGCTTCGTAACGATCACTCTCTATGAGTGGGATGACCGGGATCGCAGGATCGGCATGCTCGTCCGGGAGGGCCGGAGCGAACGTCGGGTGCGGTTCCTGTACGGAGAGGACGGCACCGAAACGGAGGAGCGCACGGATACGACCGGTGCCTTGACCGTCCGGATCATCCGGCATACCGACGGGAGTTCCTTGGAAGAGAGATTCGACGGAGGGGTCCTATTCGCCCGGACGTACCGGAAGGACGGGAACCTTGTCCGGGAAGAGCTCTACAGGGACGGCCTGCTTGTCCGATCGAGGGAGGTCCCGTGAAAAAGACGCTCCCCTGGGTTTCCTTCGTGGCCCTTCGCTATCTTCAAGCTCGAAGGGTAAAGGGTGGGGCGGCCTCCTTCCTGCTGGCGGCCCTCGGCATAGCCGTGGGAACCGGCGCTCTTGTCGTGGTCCTAGGGGTGATGAACGGGTTCCAGTCGGGCTTCATCGATTCCATCCTCCAGGTGGATAGCCATCACGTCCGGATAAGCCCGGTTTCGGAGGACCCGGAGGATCCGGAGACGCGGACCCTGGTGGGGCGGCTCCGTTCGGATCCCATGGTAACCGCGGCCCTTCCCTTCGCGGATTATGAGACCGTGGCCTTCGGGCCCTCCGGGAGGGCGCATCCCCTTCGGGTGAAAGCCCTTCCCGAGGACGCCGGAAGCCTGGATCCCGCCTTGGTTGAACGCCTGGGCCTAGGGGAGGGCGCGTTTCCGGGATCCGCTCCGGGGGGGATTTTTCTAGGCGCGGAGCTCGCGCGGCAGCTCGATGTCCTGCCGGGGGATGAGGTGAACTTATTGACCGTGCGGGCTTCCGAGGCCGAGGGTGTGGCCGCGTCCACCCTCCGGGTTCGGGTGACCGAGGTCTTTAGAAGCGGGTACTACGCCTTCGATTACGGCTTGGGGTTCGTGTCCTTCGAGACGGCCCGGGCGTTCGGCGGTCCCGTGAACCTCGTCCTGGGCGTCAAGCTAAAGGACCGGTTCGCGGATGAAGGATTCGCCGCCCGCCTTTCCGCGCGGTACGGAGTTCCCGCCGACCGGATCGTGACCTGGAGGGCCTACAACCGGTCCTTCTTCGGCGCCCTGCGCATGGAAAAAACCGCCATGATGCTTCTGGTCGGACTTATCTTCCTGGTCGTGGCGGTGAACATTTTCCATTCCCTGCGACGGACGGTCTTCGAGAAGATGGAGGACATTGCCGTTCTCAAGGCCCTCGGAGGTTCCGCACGGGCGGTCCGATCGGTCTTCATCCTCGACGGGCTCGTCACGGGCTTCCTGGGCGCGACCTGCGGACTGGCGATCGGACTGACGATCGCGGTGAACGTGAACGAAGTCTTCTCGGGGATCGAGGCGTTGGTAAACGCGGCGCTGTCCCTGGGGAACACCCTTTTCCGGTCCGGGAAAACCGGGGATTTCCAGGTGTTCTCCCCGGCGTATTTCTATCTTGTCCGGGTACCCGTCCGGGTGGTTTTCTGGGAGATCCTCTTCATGTACGGAGCGGGCGCCGCCAGCGCCGCCGCGGCCGCGTGGGCCGCCTCCCGGCGGGTTCTAGCCTTTCGCCCCGCGGAGGTCCTACGGAATGAGTGAGCCGATCATAGTCTGCGAGGGCTTGAGCAAGACCTTCAAGACCGACGCGGAGGAGCTACGGATCCTTCGCTCCGTCAACCTCGTCGTTCAAGCCGGTTCGACGGCCTCCATAACCGGGCCCAGCGGCTGCGGCAAGACGACCCTTCTGTCCATCCTGGGAGGCCTGGATTCTCCGGGGGGCGGCCAGGTGCGCGTGGGGCCCTGGACGCTTCACGATCTCGGGGAAGCCGGGCTCTCGGAATATCGATCCTCCTTCGTGGGATTCGTCTTCCAGTTCCATTACCTGCTCAAGGACTTTACGGCCTTGGAGAACGTCGCCCTGCCCGCCTACATGCGGGGCGTCTCGAAATCCGAAGCCTTCGACAGGGCCGCGGGCTTGTTGACCGATTTGGGAATCGGGGACCGAAAGGACCAGTACCCCGGCAAGCTATCCGGCGGCGAACGGCAAAGGGCAGCCATAGCCCGGGCCCTGATCAACCGCCCCGCGGTGATCCTGGCCGACGAGCCTACGGGCAACCTGGACGAGGCGAACGCCCGGTCCGTGGAAGAACTGCTTCTGGGCCTCGCACCCGCCTACGGTACAACCCTGGTCGTCGTGACCCACGATTCCCGGTTCGCCTCGAGGACCGACCAACGATTCCGGCTGTCCGAAGGGGAGATCGAAGCCTCGTGAAGACCGGCCCCATCCTTTTTTTGGCGCTCCGGAACATACTCGGCCGCCCCAGGGACAACCGGGACTTAGCCCGTCGAACTCTTCGGGGGGCCGTGCTGTCCGTGGCGGTCAGCATGGTGCCCCTGGTCGTGACCTTGGTCGTGGCGGACGGGATGATCCAGGGTATCACGGCCCGGTATATCGAGCTCTCCTCCTATCATATACAGTGCGTGCCGTATCGGGGGCAGGGAGAGGCCGGTATCCGGGAGGCCCTGGCTTCCCTGGCCGGGGCGCCCGGGGTGCGGGGCGCATGGGCGGAGTCACAAGCGGTGGGGGTCGCCTTCGCCCGGGGGAAGCGGGGAGGGGCGCTGGTCCGGGCTGTGGATCCCGGGTTTCTCGAGGATCCGGGCACCCGCTCCTACTTGAACGTCTTGTCCGGCGAGGCAAGCTTCGCCGGGCCGAACGATGTCCTCCTGGGAAGCGAGCTGGCCCGGAACCTGGGAGCTGAACCCGGGAGCACCGTCAACATGATCAGCCTCCGAAACCTCCGAGGCGATACCCTCGTCCCCCGGGTCAGCGTCTTCCGGGTGCGCGGGATCGTCTCCTCCGGGTACCGAGACCTGGATTCCCGATGGTTCCTGGTGCCCCGGGAGACCTCGGGACGCTACCTCACCTCGGAAACCTCCCGAAGGATCCTCGGAGTCAAGGTCGACGATCCCTTCAAACCCCTGGACGGAACCCTCGAATCGATCCGCGCCCTGCTTCCGGAAGGCTGGGGCGTGGTTCCCTGGCCGGAGACGGAGAGGAATCTCTACGAGTCCTTCCGGACCACCCGGTACCTGCTGCTTCTGATCATGGGTCTGACGGTGGCCGTGGCCGCGGCGAACATATCCAGCGCCCTGATCACCCTGGTTACCGAACGCTCCCAGGAGATCGCGATACTGAAGGGCCTGTGCGCCACGTCTGCGGATATCGGAACGGTTTTCGTGGCCGGGGGAATGATCCTCGGCTTCGCGGGTTCCGTCCTGGGCACGGCCCTGGGCATCCTTGCGGCGGTGCATATCAACGAACTGATTGCCGGGCTGGAACGCGTCCTTGGGGCGGGGGCCGAGCTTCTTCGCCTGCTCGCAGGACCCTTCCTGGACGAAGCGGCCCGGACCGCGGCCCTGCCGGCCATCCGAATTCTGAACCCCGACTACTACCTGGAGAACATTCCCGTCATCCTGGATTACCGGGCCTTGGGAGGCATCCTTGCCGCGGCTCTCTTCCTTTCCTACCTGGCATCCCTGCTGCCCGCCCGAAAGGCCGCGAGCCTATCTCCGTTGGAAATCATCCGCAGGCGGTAGCCGGGGAATCACCAGCAGGCGATGTTGCTGTCCGTCCGGCCTTCCGTTCCACCCACCAGGGTCCCGCCCGGAAGCCGCAGGATGATCTGTCCCCGGCCGAAGGACGCCGTGTCCCGGGATAGGAACACTTCGTGGCCCCGCCGGGACAGATCCCGGATGGCGGACTCGGGGAAATCCTTCTCCACCAGGAACCGGAGCCCCTCCGCCCACTGCCACCGGGGCGCATCCAGGGCCTGCTGGGGGTCGAGACCGTAGTCCACAAGGTTCCGAATGACCTGGACATGCCCCTGGGGTTGCATGTATCCCCCCATGACCCCGAAGGGACCCACGGCCCGCCCTTCGGAGAGGATAAAGCCGGGAATGATCGTGTGGTAGGTCCGTTTGCCGGGTTCCAGGCGGTTGACGTGGCCGGGATCCAAGGAAAAGTCGTACCCCCGGTTCTGGAGGGCGATTCCGGTACCCCGGACCACGATTCCGGACCCGAAACCCATATAATTGCTCTGGATGTAGGAGACCATGTTGCCTTGTCCGTCGACGGCGCAGAGATAGACCGTCCCGGATCGTCCCGGAGTCGAAGGGCGGCGCAGCTCTGCGGTGTCTCCGATTTCCGCGGCCCGCCGGGCACCGTATTCCGGGGAAAGGAGATCCCGGACACCGACGGTCATGTACCGGGGATCCGTGACATGGGCCGTTCCGTCCGCGAAAGCGATCTTCATCGCCTCCCAGGAACGGTGGTAATCCTCCGGCGCAGGTTCCGGGGACGCGGGAAAATTCCTGAGGATGTTCAAGGCCATCAACGCCACGATCCCCTGGCCGTTCGGGGGTATCTCGCAGATCTCGTAGCCGCGGTACAGGATGGAAACCGGTTCGACCCACTCCAGCTCGTAGTTCTCCAGATCCCGCTTCCGCAAAAATCCGCCGAATTCCTCCGAATCGCGGGCCATGCGGTCGGCCAACTCGCCCCGGTAGAAGGATTCGCAGTCCGATTCTCCCAGGGAGCCCAGGGTGCGGGCGTGGTCCGGGAGGCGTACGATGCGGCCGGGAGTCGGGGGGCGCCCGTCGGGAGCGAAGACCCGGAACCATTCCGCGAATTCGGGTCCCCGGCATTCCCGATTATATCGATCGAAGGCACGCTTCCAGGCTTCCGCGAGAACCGGGCCCGCGGGGTATCCGCCTTCCGCGTACTCCACCGCGGGCTCCAGGACTTCCTTAAGGGACAGGCGGCCGAAGCGGCGGACCAGGGCGGACCAGGCTTTGGGAATCCCCGGGACAAGGACGGGCAGCCACCCCAGGGCGGGAATGCGGCCACCCGGGGGGTTCCGGGAGAGGACCGCCTCGATGGAACTCGATGCCGGAGCCCGTCCGCTGGCGTTCAAGCCGTAGAGGCGGCCTTCCTTCTCGATCCAGACCAGGGCGAAGGCGTCCCCGCCCAGCCCGTTGGCCGTAGGCTCCGTGACGGTCAGGGTCGCGGCCGCTGCCACCGCGGCGTCCACCGCGGACCCCCCGGCTCGTAGAGCGTGAAGCCCCGCGGCGGAAGCCTGTGGAGAGGAGGCGGCGACCATCCCGCGGTTCGCGTAGACCGGGTATCGAATGGAGGGGTAGGGGCGGCGGCTCGGGTCGAAGTTCATTCCGGCTCCTTTTGAAGGGTGGATCCGCTTTCCTAGTCCGCGAATCCCGTGTATAGTTGAGCGGATCGAACGCGCCGGAAAACGGCCGGCGGACGCAAGCGTCCGGGGTGGTTCCGAGCGGTTTGCGGTAGTAGGAGGATAACATGGCACGCAACGACGCGGAAGGAGCCCCGGGCGACGCGGGCGAACGGCTCAAGGCCCTGGAAGCGGCTCGCCTGCAGATAGAGAAACAGTTCGGCCAAGGATCCCTGATGAAGCTGGGCACCCACTCCAGCGCCCAGGGTGTGGAGGTCATCCCCTCGGGTTCGATCCTGCTGGACGAGGCCCTGGGAGTGGGCGGATACCCGCGGGGACGGATCGTGGAAATATACGGACCCGAATCCTCGGGCAAGACCACCCTTGCGCTCCACGTCATCGCGGAAGCCCAGAAGCTGGGCGGCATCGCGGCCTTCATCGACGCGGAGCACGCCCTGGATCCCATCTATGCCCGGAACCTGGGAGTCAACATCGACGAGCTCTGGGTTTCCCAGCCGGACAACGGCGAGCAGGCCCTTGAGATCGCGGAATCCCTGGTCCGCTCCGGGGCCGTGGACGTCATCGTGGTGGATTCCGTGGCCGCCCTGACTCCCCAGGCGGAGATCGAGGGGGATATGGGGGACGCCCACGTGGGTTTGCAGGCGCGCCTGATGAGCCAGGCCCTGCGGAAGCTGACGGCCACCATCGGAAAATCCAGGACGATCCTGGTTTTCATCAACCAGATCCGCATGAAGATCGGCGTGATGTTCGGCAATCCCGAAACCACCACCGGCGGGAATGCCCTCAAGTTCTACGCTTCCATACGGCTGGAGGTTCGGAAGATCGAGACCATCGACAAGGGCGCCGACGAGGATGCCATCGGGAACAAGGTCCGGGTGAAGGTCGTGAAAAACAAGGTTGCCCCGCCCTTCCGGAAGGTGGAGCTGGAGATCATGTTCGGCAAGGGAGTGTCCCGGCTGGGCAGCCTCATCGACGCGGCGGTCAAGTACAACGTAGTGGACAAGAAGGGCGCCTGGTACACCTGGGGCGAGGAGAAGATCGGCCAGGGCCGGGACAACGTGAAAATTTTCCTGGAACAGAACCCGGACCTTGCGGACGACCTCGAGAGAAAACTCCGCCAGCTCATTTTTGCACGGAAGGAGGATGCGGTACCCGCCGGGGACGCGAAGCCGGGAGCCGGAAAATCCGCCCCTACCCGCCCGGAAGCGGGGGCACGGCCCCGGGGCGAGGCCGCGGCGGAAGCCCCGCCGCCCCTTCCCCGGCCCGTGGGCCGCCCGCCCGCCGCCAAACCCGCGGCGGCAAAACCCTCCGCGGGCGCTTCGGCCAAGGATCCGGCGGATGACGAGGGGCTCTTCTGAATCGTATCGAATCGGCGGGCGTGGAGGTCTTCCTGGGATTCGGCGGGAACGTCGGGGATCCCGGGGCGGCCTTCCGGT
>JAAYUR010000502.1 GCA_012517645.1 Treponema sp. | reverse complement strand
GACGGAGTTGACCGAGTAGCCCAGGTACTTGAGGGCGGCGCCGATGGTCTCCCGGGGGTCGTCCAGGAGGGTCATCTTGTT
This sequence comes from Treponema sp., assembly GCA_012517645.1. GTDB lineage: Bacteria > Spirochaetota > Spirochaetia > Treponematales > UBA12059 > JAAYUR01. The sequence continues at coordinate 5,492 of JAAYUR010000502.1, read as the reverse complement.
CTTGAGGTCCTTGCGCTCGTAGATGTTCCAGCTGTGATCGAAGTCTCCGACCACCTTCTTGTTCGCCACGATGCCCGTGGCGCCCATGAAGTAGGCCACCGAGTACTTGTTGCCCGGGTCGAAGCTCATCCGGGAGGTGACCGCGGGATCCAGGTTCTTCAGGTTCGGGATCTTCTTGGGGTCGAGGGGCTCGAGCATCCCCTCTTTTATCATGATGGAGACGAAGTCGGCCCCCGGGAAGACCACGTCGTATCCCGAGCCGCCGGCCTTGATCTTCGCGAACATGTCCTCGTTGGAGGAGAACACATCGTACACGACCTCGCAGTTGAACTCCTTCTCGAAGTCCGCCACCACGTCGTCGGGGATGTAGTAGGTCCAGTTGTAGATGTACAGGACCTTCTTCTCCGCCTTGCCCCCGCCGCATCCGGCCAGGGCCAGGATCGCCATGGAAAGAGCCAGGGCGATCGCGCTTTTCTTCATGCCTCGCACCTCCTATGCGCGCCGGGTGGTCCCGCCGCGTCGGTTCGAACCATAGGACATCGCGGATAAATTTGCAATACCACTCCTGCCCGAAACGAGATACCCCGAGAAAACCGATAACGGTCAATATTATGCGTATATTTATGCAAAAAAGGAGCAGATTCGGTCTTCCCGCACCAAGGCGGAGCCTAGGACAGGTTCATCTTCCGGATCATCCGGATATAGTGATGGCTGGGCTCGTCCCGGGGCAGGATCTCCAGGACGGACCGGAATCCCTCCATGGCGGTCTGGAAATCCTGACGGTAGAAGGCGGCGATGGCCGCCTCGAAGGCGGTCCGGATCGAGTCCTTTCGCAGTATGAGATCCTCGGGGTCCCCGTCGTAGATCTCGAAGACCGAGACGTGCTCCCGCTTTCCCTTCACCCCGATCCTGCCCAGGTATCGGGAACGCCAGGCGGAAGGATCCGAAAGTCCGTCCATGATCCGCTCGCTGACGGCGATGCCGATCTCGTATTCCTTGGTCAGCCCTTCCAAGCGGCTGGCCAGGTTGACCGCGTCGGAGATGACCGTGCCGTCCATGCGCTCCTGCTCCCCTATGGTTCCCAGCATGAGCAGGCCCGAGTGGATGCCGACTCCGGCCGAAACGGGTTCCAGCCACTTCCCGGCCTGCTCCTGGTTGAAGGCGGATATGCGCCTCTGCATGTCCACGGCGCAACGGACCGCGGCGTCCGCGTCCTCGGGGAAGAGGGCCATGACGCCGTCCCCCAGGTACTTGTCCACGAAGCCCCCGTGGCCTCGGATGGAGGGCACCACCCGTTCCAGGTAGGAGTTGATGAAGCGGAAGGTCTCCTCGGGCGGCAGTTTTTCCGAGAGCCGGGAAAAGGAGCGTATGTCCGAGAAGAGGACCGTCATTCGCTGGGCGGAATGGTCCCCCAGGTCTATCTCGTCCAGGGAGCTCTTGTTCAGGTACCGAAGGAACTCCCGGGGTACGAAGCGCTCCAGGGAGGAGTTCGTGCGCCGGAGCTCCTCGGCAAGCCGCTCGGAAGTCTCGAAGGAGACCGCGAACTTCCGGGTCACCACCAGAGACATGGCGAAGAGGAAGAAGAGAAGGCCCACCTGGACCACGAAGGGTCCGGGCAGGATGCCCTGGGAGGCCAGGACGTCGTGGACCACCGAGACGAATAGGCATCCGAACCCGACGGCCAGGAGGGCGGCGCCGGGCTCCCGGCGGACGAGGGCGCGGACCAGGACGCCGGCCAGGGCAGCCCCGGAGGCCAGGGCGAAGATCTGGAAGGCGGTCAGGAGGTTGCCGGACACGAGGGGCGGGAAGACGGCCACGACCAGGGAATAGGCCGCCGCCCCGACATGGATCACCCAGGAAAGGGGCTTCCACCACGAAGCGGGGAAGAGGCTTTGGAAGAAGGCTGCGATCAGGAAGACCGCCAGAGAGAACGTCAGGTACCCCGTCTTGAAGAGCCAGACCCAGGACAGACCCGGAAGGAGTTCCCGGATCAGGTACTCGTCATAGCAAAGGATGCGGATCGCCAGGACGACGCATAGAAGGCCGAACCAGAGGGAGGCTCGGTCCTTTCGGCGGAAAAAGAAGAGGGCCAGGTAGTACAAGCCCATGAGGAGGATGCCGCCGAACAGGAAGACCTCGGTCATTCGTTCCCGATCCCGGGCGGCCTCCACGGACTCGTAGGGGCCCAGGAAGGCGCGGTTCACCAGGCCTCCGGTCCTGTCGGCGTAGTTGGAACCGTGGATGACGATGTCCAGGATTCCCCGGGAATCCGGGTCCACGGGAACCACGGCCGCGGCCCAGTCCGGCTCTTCCAGGTCCGGGGAAGCGCCCGGCATCCCCTGCAGGAATACGATCCGGCCGTTGACGAAGACCCGGGCCGCGGTGTTGAAGGAAGAAAGCCGGAGAGCGTACCGCAATCCCGGATCCAGGCCCCGGACCCTCAGCCGATAGGTCCCGTGACCTCGCCGTTCCGCCTCCGGTATGCCGTAGCCGACCCAGGAACCGGGCACGGTTCCGTATCGGGCCGGCGGAATCCCCTCCTCGGCGGACAGGGCGGCGGGATCCAGGAATCGGTCCCACCAGAACGCCCATTCCCCGTCCAGGGCCGTGACCTCCCGGGGTGCCTCGGAGAGGTCCAGTTCCCCCCGGACGACACGGGGGGACTCGGAGGGGGAACTTCCACCCGCCGCCGGGCCGCCGCAGGCCGCCCCGAGCAAGAAGACCCCAAGGGCTGCAAGCGACAGGAGCGAGGCCCGCGGGAAAAACGAACCGCCGCCGGACTCGGCCGGGGGACGACGCTCTGCAGGGCCAAGGTCGGGAATCAGCGGGGAGCGGGAAGGGCGCTCGGGTCCGGCGGGTACGCTCATGATGGGGGATTGTACCAGCCCGAGTCTCCGGGCACAAGTTGATCGCCCCCCCCGAGGATGGGCGCGGACACCGGTGACAAGTCGCTTGACGGAAACCCGGATGGATTGTACGCTGGTTACCCTGAAAACCTACAAGGCGGCAGGATGGAAGGAAAAGAGCGAACCAGAAAGCGGTCTCGTCAGCGGGAGGAGATCCTCGCGGTCCTCCGCTCCACGAAGGAGCATCCCACCGCCGCGATGCTGCACTCCGCGGCCCGGAAGCGGATCCCCCGGCTCTCTCTGGGAACGGTCTACCGCAACCTCGACGTCCTCGAGGAGATGGGCCTGGTCCTGCATATCCGCAACGGGAACGCCCAGGACCGCTTCGACGGGGACGTCTCTCCCCACTATCACTTCGTCTGCGACGTCTGCGGAGCCGTCCTGGACATGGCCCTGCCCTACCGTCCCGAGCTGGATGAAGCCGCCACCCGGGAAGGGTTCCGGGTCCTAGGCCATCGTCTGGACTTTCACGGCACCTGCCCGGCCTGTTCGAAGCCCTGATTAGGAGCGTTCCCCATGCCCCCCATCCCCGTCCTCGCAAAGATTCTTATAGTATTCGGCATCGTGGTGATCGCCGCGGCCCGAAACGTGCACCTGGGGCTGGCCTCTCTGGCGGGGGGCTGGGCCTTCGCCTTCTGGCAGGGTCTTCCTCTGGGCCGGGTCGTCCAGATCTCTCTGCGGGAATTTTTCGCCGCCGAGAATCTCCTTTTGCTCCTCCTGGTGATCCTGATCATGGTCCTGTCCGGGGCCATGCGGAAGGCGGGGGCCATGGAGGATTTCGCCCGGTCCGTCAAGGCGGTGGCGAGGACTCGGAACGCCTCCATCATCCTTACCCCCGTCCTCATCGGCACCCTGCCCATGCCGGGAGGAGCCGCCTTTTCCGCGCCCCTGGTGGAGGCCCTAGACCCCGAACGGAGACTCGGTTCGGATAGGCTCTCGGCCGCCAACTACTGGTTCCGCCACTCCCTGGAAGTCTGGTGGCCCCTCTTTCCCTCGTTCATATTGACCGCCACCCTGACGGGCTTCGAGGTTCACCGCCTGGTCCTGATCAACGTCTACATGTTCCCCACCATGGTGCTCCTGGGCTGGCTCTTCCTGCTCAAGCTTCCGTCCCGGGGCGGCTCCGGCGCGTCCTCCGCGGCCCCCGGGGCCGGCGTCCGGGCTCCCGGGGAACCGGGCGTTTCCGGTCTTCCGACGGACCCGAAACCCGGTGCCCGGGAAGTGATCGCGGGCTTCGCGCCCCTGATCATCATCCTGGGTACCTACGCGGTTCTGGACCTGGCTTGGCGCGCCCTGGGCCCTTCCCTGGGCCTGCCCGGCCCCGCGGCGGCCCTGGTCGGACGCTATTTCCCCATCTTGACCGGGATCGGGGCGGGCATGGCCTATGTCGCGGTCCGAAACCGGGGCAGATCGGTCTGGAAGGGAGCGGCGAACCCGGGAACCTGGAAACTGGCCGGGGTCGTGGCGGGGATACGAATTTTTTCCGCCCTGCTGTCCGCGGGAGGCGCCGCCGGTACCGCGGCCTCCGAACTGGCCGCCGCGGGCATCCCGCCCCTGGCCGTGGCGGCCCTCCTGCCCCTGATCTCCGGACTGGTCACCGGTGTGGGCTTCGGCTATGTGGGACTCTCCCTGCCCATCGTGCTCGGCCTCTACCGGGCGGGATCCTTCGGCGCCCTGGCCCTGGACCCCCTCGTGGCCTTGGTCGCGGCCTTCGGCTTCGCGGGGATGATGATATCGCCCCTGCACGTCTGCATGGTCGTGAGCGCGGAGCACTTCAAGGCGACCCTGCCTCAGACCATCCGCCGCTTTGCGGCGCCCCTGGGGCTCTTCCTGGTCGTAGCCGTGTCCTACGTGGCCGTCCTGTCCCGGATCCTCTAAAGGTTCGCGGCCGGGCTTGGATTCATCCCCCGCCCAGAATCCCGTCCGCCGCCCGGATGCCCGAGGCCCAGGCCCCGGTGATGCCCCGACTGGTGCCCGCCCCGTCCCCGATCAGCCGGATCCCCGGAGCGGCCTGGAACGAGGAATCCAGGAAGACCGGCCGGTTGGCGTACAGCTTGATCTCCGGGTAGTAGAGGATGGTGCTGGGGTGGAGAACCCCGGGCACGATGGTGTCCAGCAGCTTCATGGCGTTCCAGATGGATCGCAAGACCTTGGCGGGAACCGAAAGCCCCAGGTCTCCGGGACAGGCGGAGGGCAAGGTCGGTTCGAAGTCGTATAGGTCCCCGGAAAAGCCCTCCCGGGTTGAGCGCTTGCCCAGCCGGAAGTCCCCCACCCTCTGCATGATGGGGTGTCCGCCCCCGATCAGGGAGGCCTGGATACCCAGCATGGTCGCGTAGTCCTGTCCCGAGGCCAAGGGCTGAGTCAGGGTCACGGTCTTGAGCAGGGCGAAATTGGCCAGCCCGTTGGCGGGCCGGGAGGAGGAGTACGCGTGCCCGTTGGCGGAGTACCAGACCCGGCCGTCGTCGGTCACGTATTTTTCCTGGACCACATGGGCGCAGCGGGAGTTTGTGCAGAAGGTCCGGGTCTTCTTTGGAAACAGGAACTTGGGGTCGTAGTAGTCCCGTACGATGGCGTACCGCTCCTCCT
>JAAYUR010000201.1 GCA_012517645.1 Treponema sp. | reverse complement strand
TCGAAGGCTTCCCGGAATAGTGCCGCCGGGCGAGATTCTTCCATGGGAGCCTCCCGTTCAGAAGTTGGACTTGAGGATCTCGAGGGCCTTGCGCAGGATCTGTTCGGGTTTCAGGGGTTTGATCAGGTAGCTCTTCACGCCTCGCTGGAAGGCTTTTAGCACCGCCTCCTTCTGTCCGAGGGCCGATAGGATGATGACCGGGACGTCGATGCCCCCGGATCGGAGCCCGTCCAGGACCTCGTATCCGTTCATCCCGGGCATCAGGATATCCAGGAATACGAGGTCGTAGCTTCCCCCGGTTTTCATGGCCTCCAAAAAGGACCGTCCCTCCGAATAGGCGCTGACCCGGGCGGAAATCGCCCCGAAGCTGGTCTTGATGAGCTCCTGGATCACAAAGTCGTCGTCCACGACGGCTATGGACAGCCCCTTCCCGGAGTCCCTCAGGGTCTCCAGGGACAGGGGTTTCCGAACCTCCGCCGTGAACCTCATCTCCACGGATTCCTGGCTCGATTCCTTGTGGTCCGCCGCGAGGATCCGTTCGGATATGATCTCTCCCCGGGCCGAGTCGGATTCCCCCGTCCCCGGGTCCGCCAATAGTCCGTCCATGGCCTTCCGGAGGTCGTACACGACCTCGATCTCCGCGTACTCGCCCCGGCCCTGTACGAAGGCGCGAACGAAGGTCGAGCGGGTCAGCACCTTGAGATGGCGGTTCTTCGCACCGGAAGCGGAAAGGACCGTGTCCAAGAGGAGCTCGATGTTGGGGCCGTCCACGAAGGAGAGCTCCATATCCGAGATCATGATGAGAACCCTGGGGTGGGTGATCCCGTACAGTTCCCGGAGTTCGGCGATCTTGAACCTCAACAGCTCGATTTTTTCCCGATTCATGCCCTGGGCGATCTCGATAAAGAGGATCGTGTCGTTCACGTGCGCCTCGATCACGCAGGGCGTCTCGTCGATCTCGAACTGGACTCCCAGGAGCTCCGAAAGGGTTTGGTACAGCCCGTCGATCCGGATCGGTTTGATCAGCACTTTTTTGATGTTGAAGGACATCAGCTCCAGCAGGCGGTTCTTGTCGATCTTTTGGGCCGTCAGGATCACCGGTATTCCCGCGGCGTTCTGGTCACGGGCTTTCTCTTCCAGCACCTCCTTGCAGGTCTTCCGGGAAAGATGGTAATCCAGGAGCACCGCGTCGGGCAGGAGGTTCCGGACCTTCGTGACCCCGTCCAGTCCGTTGACCGCCGTCGCGACTTCCAGGTTGAACTGGGAGAGACGGCTTTTCATGTAGTCCCTAAAGAGATCCGACTCGTCTACGACGAGGATTGTCTTGCGCTTCATCCCAGCCTCCCGGACGCGCGACGTCCGCCCGCCGCGGACCGCGGAAAACGAGATCAGGACGGAAGCTGTTCAAGACCCGGAGGAGTCTCGCGAGCTTCCTTAAGAACCTGCCGTCTTGTTATGGTTCGGCGCATTTCGACCTTGTCTTGACAGGTCTGTCGGTGAACCTATAGTTTAACTCCATGCGGTACAAGGGAGCTCTGTCGCCTGTTCGGATCCCCGGACACGGTCCGATGGTATCCGCCGTCGGAAGAGGATCGGTGTCAGTGTGGGAGTGATCCGGGTTCTGTACGCCGCCGGGGACGAGGCGGAGCGGGCTGCCGTGGCCGCGATCCGGGATGAGTCGCTGGAAATCGCCTTTCCTTCGGACATCCAGGAAATCGAGGCCCGGATCGCGGCCGGCACCGCGGACGTGATCGTGACGGATTTTTCCTTCGCCGCCGGCGGTTTCGCGGACTGGCTTTCGCTCTGGCCTCTGCCCGCCGTCCTCCTTGTGAATCCCGGCGCGGATCCGGTTCGGGCGGAGAGCGCCGTACGGGACGAATCCGGGATCTTCCTGCTCCGCGATGCCGGGGGCGAGTGGCTGAGATACCTGCCGGCTCTTGTACGAAAGGTCAGGAATATCCGGGAGAGCATTTCCCGGCATAACGCCTTCCTTTCCATCACCGAGCGCCAGTACATGAACCTTCTCCAGGCTATCCCGGATATCGTGTACATGCTGGACGGGGACGGAAATTTCCTGTACCTGAACGAGTCGATCCGGAGTCTCGGCTGGGATCCTTCCAAGCTCATCGGCCAACATTTCAGCAAGATTCTTCACCCCGACGACGTCCTTCATGTCAGCAAGGAATTCGTCCTTGACCGATATGCGGGCACCGTGACGGGGCCCGGGCAAGCTCCCAAGCTGTTTGACGAGCGCAGGTCCGGAACCCGTATGACCCGGAACCTGGAAGTCAGGCTGATCCACGGTTCCCGGCCCGCGGATCCTTTTGTGGGCTCCGTGAACGCCTACGGGGAGGTATCCAGCACCGGCCTGGAGCTCCCGGAACATCAAAGTCTTAGGGTCGGCACGGTAGGTATCATCCGGGATATCACGCATCGCAAGGAGTATGAACTCAAACTGGAGAACGCGCTTGCGGCCAAGGAGATCCTGTTGAAAGAGATCCACCACAGGGTCAAGAACAATCTCCAGGTCGTATCCAGCCTATTGAATCTCCAGGAGAACGCCGTGAACGACGATTCCGTCCGAGGTGTCTTCCTGGAATGCCAGACCCAGATCCAATCCATGGCCATGGTCCACGAGCAACTCTATAGGTCCATGGATCTGGAGGGTGTGGAAATGGAACCCTATCTGGAACGGCTGGCGGATTACCTCTCCGGAATCTACGACGCCGCGTACCAGGGTGTGGAATACACGGTGCAGGCTCCGGGGGTCCGCCTGGACCTGGATACCGCCATCCCCCTGGGCATCATCACCAACGAACTGGTCTCCAACTCCTTCAAGCACGCCTTTCCCGGGGGGCGGCGAGGGAAGGTCTTTATCGGAATACACGATCGGGGTTCGTCCTGGGAGCTTGAGGTATCCGACGACGGGGTCGGGTTCTCCGCCTCCAAGGACCGATCCGCCTGCGGGGCCGAGCACGACCGTCGGTGCTATCCCTCGTTCTCCAGCGGGCTCGGCACCGAGCTGGTTTCCGCCCTGGCGTCCCAGATCAAGGGCAGTGAGAGGACGATCGACGAGGGCGGGGCGCACACCTATATCCTGTTTCCCAAGACTCCCGGGTAAACGGGGCGCGGCACGTTCCGCTTGTCCGAATCATACCGTGTCCTGTATAGTCAAAGACCGAGGGGAGAACAGGTTGTGGTTCCGACGGGCAGCCTCCCTACGGATCGCATTCGGGATGCGTACTTCTGGATTATTTTAATAATATAATATATATTAAAATTACTATATTTATGTACCTCGGAGGACCATATGGAATCTTCATGGGACCTGGTCGTAATCGGAGCCGGCGGAGCGGGACTGGGCGCCGCCCAGTACGGGGCTCGGGCCAACCTAAAAACCCTTGTCCTCGAAGAGATGGCTCCAGGCGGCCAGGCCCTGGTGATCGACCGGCTGGAAAACTACCCCGGCATAGCGGAACCCGTAAGCGGCTTCGATTTCGCGGATACCATGCGCCGGCAAGCGGAGCAATTCGGAGCCGAGATCCGGTCCGCCGGGGTCACGGCGCTTCGGAAGGAAGGGCATCGCTTCATCCTGGAAACCTCCGACGGACCCGTGTCGGCCCTTTCCGTGATCCTTGCCACGGGAGCCAAGCACAGGCACCTGGAAGTGCCCGGGGAGGAAGAATTCTCGGGCAGGGGTGTTTCGTACTGCGCTACCTGCGACGGCCCCTTTTTCAAGGGCAAGAGGATCCTGGTTGTGGGCGGAGGGGACGCGGCCTGCGACGAGGCCATGTACCTTTCCAAGCTCACGGATAGGGTGATACTCGTGCACCGGAAAGACCGATTCCGGGCTCAAAAGGCCCTGGCCCAACGGGTCCTGGACAACCCGCGGATCGAGACTCGGTTCAACCACGGGGTCAAGGAGATACACGGCTCCAAGCAGGTGGAGGCCGTGACTCTGGTGCGCTTGGATACAGGAGAGGAATACAGGGAATCCGTGGACGCGGTCTTCATCTTTATCGGGTCCATCCCCCAGACCGCCCTGGCGCCCGACGCCGAGAAGGACGAGTCGGGCTCCCTGATCACGAACGACCGCATGGAGACCTCCATCCCCGGGCTCTTCGCCGCCGGGGACGTCCGGGTCACTCCCTTCCGGCAGCTCATCACCGCCGTGGCGGACGGAGCGGTGGCAGCCCACAGCGCTTCCCAGTACATCGACGAAATCCAAGGCCAGGCTTACCGATAGGCCGGGCGTACGGGCATGCGGCGGGCGGAACGGACCTTCCTTCTAGTCGCCTCGGCTGCCGTTCTTGGAGCCGCGGCCTTCCTGTCCAGTCTTTCCGCCCAGTCGATGTCCGGGCACAGGTCAACCCTGCCCGGGGAGGAACGCCCGCAGGAACCTGCCAAGACGGCCCGGGATTTCTGGTCGACCGGGCCGGACGCCGAATCGGCGGCCGCCCTGCTGGACGAACTCTCGGACGAGGAGGTCCTGGGCCAGATCTTCATGATGGCCTACCCGGGAACGGAGCCCCCCCCGCTCCTGTACCGATGGATCGATCGCAGGGCCCTGGGGGGAATCAAGGTGTTCGGATGGAACGCCGAGGACACGGAGGTACTGGCCCGGGCGATCCGGAACATCCAGGAGGCCGCGTCCCGAACGGGTCATCGTATCCCTCCTTTCATAGCCACCGACCAGGAGGGAGGGTGGATCCGCCACGTGAAAGGGGCCACCAGCGTCACTCCCGGGAACATGGCCATAGGGGCTTCCGCCCTGCCCCGGGACGCGTACCGATCCGCTCTTTTCATAGGCCGGGAACTGGCGGCCCTGGGCATCACCATGAATTTCGCGCCCACCGTGGACCTGGCCCTCAAGCCTCGAAGCACGATCATCGGGCCCCGGGCGTTCTCCTCGGACCCCTCCTCCGCGGCGGTCTTGGCCGCCGCCTATGTCCGGGGCATGGAGGACGCCGGGGTTCTCCCTACGGCCAAGCACTTCCCGGGGCATGGGGATACGGAACTCGATTCCCACGGGATACTTCCCGTCATCCAGGTGGATGAAGGGACCCTCTGGGAGCGGGACCTGCTCCCCTACCGTATGCTCATCGCGGAAGGCCTTCCGGGCATCATGAGCGGGCACCTGGCCTTTCCGCGTATAACCGGGGACCGTACCCCCGCCTCCCTGTCCCCGCATTTCATCACCGAGATCCTCCGGGAGCGGATGGGGTTCGACGGACTCGTCGTGACCGACGACCTGTTCATGACCGGGGCGGCGGCGCCGGGAGGATTCCCGGAGGTCTGCGTTCGAGCCGTGATGGCCGGCAACGATATCCTCATGGTCTCGAAAATCCTGGAGTTCTCCGAGGACGCCTGGATACGCCTGCTCCGGGAGTACCGCTCGAATCCTGCCTTCAAAGCCCGGGTGCGTCAATCCGCGCTCCGGATCCTGCGGGCCAAGCAGGCCTACCTCAAACAGAAAGGACCCGCCGGGGTGGAGCCCCGGCCGGATCGCGCGTCGGTCCTGCAAAGCCCGGAAGCCCGATCCTTTTTCCAGGACCAGGCTTACCGCAGCGCGACGGTTCTGGAACACACCGGGCTCCCCCTTACGCCGGGTCCGGGGCGGATCCTGCTGGCCGGACCCTTTTCCGATTTCTTCGCGGAAGGCGGCGCCCGGTATCCGGGCGCGGACACGTTCCGGTTCAGCCACCAGCCCGATCCGGAAGTCCTGGCCCTCGAACTGCAGGCCCTCCGGATCCGGGTGCGGGGAGCGCGGGCCGCGGTCGTCTGCGTAGCCAATTCGGCAGGGGCGGCGTTCGCCCGGGAAGCTTCCCGGGCGGGAGTTCCGGTCTACCTGGTTTCCGTGCTCTCTCCCGCCTTCGCCCTGGACGCGGGTCCCGTCGCCGGGGGAGTGGCGGTCTACAACGGTTCCCGGGAATCCTATGCGGCCGCTTTCGCGGTCCTCTCGGGAGCCTTGGAAGGCCGCGGGATCCTGCCCATTCCCCGGGCTCCATGACCTCCGAACCCGCGGCGGAGGCCTGGCGTCGCCTGGGTACCCCGGACGCTCGGATCCTGAGGGACTTCCTGATCAGCCGCGAGGAGTACGCGGCGGGTTTTTCGGCCCGTCTTCTCCGTTCCGGGGAGCTTCGGATACCGGGAGTTTTGGGAGGGGGTGTCTTCGGATACGTCTCCTCCACGGGCCTTCGGAGCGCGGTCCTTTGGACGCGCAGCGGAACCGTGTTCCCGGTGTTCGGAACCGAGCACGGACCGTCCGAGGAAGAGACTCTGGCGAGGTTCTTTAAGGGCGGGTCCGTCGTGTCCTTCCTGGGAGCCGCGGCGGACGTGGAAGCCCTGGAGCATGTCCTGCGCCGGATCCCTCGAGTGGCGACCCCCTACCGGTACCTCTACCTGGAGCCCTCGGGCCGACCTTCCCACCGATCCCTTCCGCATCCCTCCGCAACGGTGCGCGCCGCGGACCCCACGGACGCGGAAGCTCTCTTCCCGTTGCATTCCGCCTACGAGCGGGAGGAAGTCGTCACCCCGATCCACCGCTTCGACGCCCGGGCTTCCCGAGCCGCCCTGGACGGGATTCTTGCATCCGAGATCATGGCGGTGGCGGAGCTGGACGGCCGAGCGGTGGCCGCGGCCCGGACCAACGCCCGGGGCTTCCGCACCTGGCAGATCGGGGGGGTCTACGTCATCCCGGAACTGCGGGGCCGAGGCTGGGGGCGGTTCGTGATGGAGTACCTGGTGAGTGAGATCTTCCGGGCCGGAAAGGCCGCGGGACTTTTCGTGAAGGAGGGCAACACGACCGCCCGGAACCTGTACTTGTCCATGGGGTTCCGGGACGTGGGTCCCTTCCGGGTGGATTACCTCTAGCCCTTCGTCCATCCCATGCTTCGGGAGATGCCGTCCGCGGCCCGCACGACGTGGACCGCGGCCTTTTCGGGACTCAGGTCCGGGCGGCTTTCCAGGATCCAGGAGGTGCTGATCGAGGAGATCACCTGGCCCCGGTAATCCCGGATGGGGGCGGCCACGCAGTTGACCCCCGGCTCCGCCTCCTCGTTGTCCCGGGTCCAGCCCCGCTCCCTGCAAACCCGGATGTCGGCGATCAATTCCTCCACCCCCGCGTGGGTGTTGGGGCCGAACTTCTCGAAGTCTTCCCCCGCAAGGAGGGCCCGGATCTCGTCGTCGCTCATATCCAGGATCAAGGCTTTCCCAAGGGATGTGCAATACAGCGGTTTTTGTTGTCCGATGATGGAGTATTTCCGGAGGCTGGTGTACTGATCCTGTTTGTCGATATAGACCATTTTATTGCCCTGTCGCCGGGCCAGGAAGACGATGGTCCCCAAGGCGGCGGCCAGTTCGCTCATGTAAGGGGCGGATTCCGTCTTGAGCTCCAGGCTGTTTAGGTAGCGGCTGGACAGCTCCAGGAAGGCCGGCCCCAGGCGGTAAAGGTTCGATTCCGGAACCTTGCGGACGTATTCGTGTTGACAGAGAACGGCAAGAAGACGGAAGGCCGTGCTCTTCGGAAGGTCCTCGCCCTCGGCGATGGTTGCCAGGGACAGCCCGTTTGGCTCCTGGGCCAGCATCCGTAGGATGCCGAAGGTGCGGTCGAGGGATTGAACTTTCATATCCGCCATGGGACCTCCTGTAGGACCGAACCCTGCCGGCAATCCTCATTTTAGCCTTGACAGGACAAAAAAACAAGCTATTATATGGAATTGCGTTCCACAATATAAAACGGCCCAGGGCTGTTTTGTCGGCATTAATAATGGAATTACGTTTCATATTGTGGAACTACGGGCGGGCCGTCAAGGGCCGGCCCGAAATCGATCCTGCAAGGAGAACAAGATGAAAAGGTTGGTCCTCTTGCTTCTGGCGGTCCTGATGGCCGCGGGGGGCGCCTTCGCCCAGTCCAAGGTGTACAAGATCAAGCTCGGCCACGCCTCGTCCACGGAATCCACCCGGCACAAGTCCCTGCTCGTGTTCAAGGACTACGTCGAGAAGAAGTCCGGCGGCCGCTTCGTCGTGGAGATCTACCCCGGAGCCCAGCTGGGCAACGAGGGGGAGATGATCGAGTCCCTAAAGATGGGATCCCAGGAAGCTTTCGTGGGCGGCGTATTCGACGCCCAGACTCCGAAGCTTAACCTGGTTTTGATGCCCTTCTTCTTCCCGACCCAGGCGGACCTCATGAAGGTCGCCCGCAGCGACATCGGTACGATGATCATGAAGGACGCCGAGAAGTACGGGATCAAGATGTTGGCCTTCGGGGACGGCGGCTCCCGGCACTTCACCAACAACATCCGGCCCATCAAGTCTCCCGCGGACATGAAGGGCCTCAAGATCCGCACCCCCCCCATCGAGTCCATCATCAAGTGCATGCAGGCCCTGGGCGCCAACCCCGTCTCCATCCCCTACGGCGAAACCTACATGGCCCTCAAGACCGGCGTGGCGGACGGACAGGAAAACCCCCTGGCCAACATCGGGGACATGAAGTTCCATGAGGTCCAGAAGTACCTGACCCTCATCGACTACCAGTTCCACCCCGAGCCCTTCGACGTCAACCTGGCCTGGTTCAACGCCCTGCCCAAGGACCTCCAGAAGATCCTGGAGGAAGGCGCCTGGATCTACACGGACGAGCAGAATCGGCTCCGCCGGGAGATGAACGACTCCTACTTCAAGATGATCACCTCCGCGGGGGTGCAGGTCTATACCCCGAGCGCGAAGGAACGCCAGGCCTTCATCGACGCCTGCGCCCCGGTGTACGACTTCTTCGTGACCAAGGGCCTGTTCACCAAGGCGGACCTGGACGCGATGCGCAAGGTGATCGCGGCGAAGTAGCCTTCCGGTTCCGAACCGATACCGAGCTTCCATTGCGGCCTTTTCGGGACGCGTCGCGTTCCGGGAAGGCCGCGGTTATCAATCCGTCC
>JAAYUR010000386.1 GCA_012517645.1 Treponema sp. | reverse complement strand
GACCAACGGCCACGCCCGGGAAGAGCCGGCCCGGGAAATCCTGCGCCGGACGGACGCGGCGAACGTGGACCTGAAGACCTGGGATCCGGACTGGTACCGGGCGGAGCTCGGTGGAGACCTAGGGACGGTCCGGCGTTTCCTGGAAATCGCCGCGGAGACGACACGCCTGGAGGTCACCACCCTGGTCATACCCGGCCGGAACGACGACGAGGAAGGCATGCGGGGAATCGCGGGCTTCCTTGCCGGACTCTCGCCGGACATACCCCTCCACCTTTCCGCGTACCGGCCTATGTATCGGTACCACCTGCCGCCGACTCCCCGGGAAACCCTGGAACGCCTGGCCCGGATAGCCCGCGGGGCCCTGCGGTACGTCTACCTGGGCAACGTCCCGGGCTCCGAGGACACCCTCTGCCCCTCCTGCGGGACCGTCCTGGTGCGAAGGGAGGGCTACAGGGTCGCCCTCGGAAACCTTAGTCCGGGGGAAACGGGCGCCCCCCGCTGCGGAAGGTGCGGTACCTCGATTCCGATCGTCCTTGCCTAGGCCCGAGCCCCTCCCCGGTGCCGTCGGTGGGGAAATAATCCGATCGGCCCTTGACAATCCCGGCGGGTTTTGGCATTGTAACGCCTACCAAGTGCAACGCACGGTGGGTGTAGCTCAGTTGGTAGAGTACCAGAATGTGGATCTGGATGTCGCGGGTTCGAGACCCGTCACCCACCCTGGGCTCCACGCCGCCGGTGACACCGGTAGGACATGCGCCCGTAGCTCAGCTGGATAGAGCGACGGACTTCGAATCCGTAGGTCGCAGGTTCGATTCCTGTCGGACGCACTTGAAAGAACGGGCCGCTAGCTCAGCTGGTAGAGCAGCAGACTCTTAATCTGCGGGTCGCAGGTTCGATCCCTGCGCGGCTCATTGGTTCGGGAACGGAACGATCGACGGCGGAACGGTCCCGCGCCGACCGCTACGGCGCGTTTCCAGAAAGCGCGCGCGAGAGTGGTGGAATGGCAGACACGCCAGACTTAGGATCTGGTGCCGGAAGGCGTGAGGGTTCAAGTCCCTTCTCTCGCATACGGGGGGAACGCCCCCGCGGACAGGGATGGGAAACGCTTGCGGGAATAGCTCAGTGGTAGAGCGCGACCTTGCCAAGGTCGATGTCGCGGGTCCGACTCCCGTTTCCCGCTTACGGTGAAGGCGATCCGGATACGTTCGGATCGCCTTTTTTTTGCCTTCCCCGGGAACCTGCCGCAGGGATCGAACCGGAGGCTTCCGTTTGGAGCTTCCTTGCTATACTATTCCAGGAAAAGAGGATACGCAGATGATTGCCAGCAAGAAGATCGAGCGCCTTCCCGATTCCGCCGCCCGCCTTACGGTCACCGTAGGCGCCCGGGAAGGGCGAGCCGAATACGATGCCCTACTGGCCGAATACGCCAAGAAAGCCCGCATCGACGGATTCCGCAAGGGCAAGGTTCCCGTGAACGTCCTGGAGCGGAAGTTCGGCGAGGAGATGCGGGTGGAGGCCATGGGGCGCATCCTGGAAAAGGGGGTCGAGGAGGCGCTCAAGGACGAGGCCCTCGTCCCTCTGGCCTATTCCAGCCCCGCCCTGGAGGGGGAGCCCCGGTTCGAGCTGGACCAGGATTTCACATACTCCGTCACCTACGACGTCTTCCCGGAGGTCAAGCCCGGGGACTGGAAGGGCATCGAGATCGAGATCCCCCAGGCAGCCGTGACCAAGGCGGACGAGGATCGGGAGCTCCAGGAGATACGGGAGCGCAACGCCGTCGTCGTGGACAAGGACTCCACGGCAGCGGTCGCCAAGGGCGACATCATTACCGTCGACTACCGGGAACTTGCCCAGGACGGATCCGTGCTTCCGGGAACCGAACGGCAGGACTTCGTCTTCGAGGTCGGCACGGGCTACAACCTCTTCAAGTTCGACGACGACGTCATCGGGATGAAGAAGGGCGACGAGAAAACCCTTGAAAAGACCTATCCCGCGGACTTCGAGAACAAGGACCTGGCGGGGACCACCCGAAAGATTTCCGTAACCGTCAAGCAGATCAAGGTCAAAAAGCTCCCGGACCTGGACGACGAGCTGGCCCAGGACGTTTCGGAGAAGTTCAAGACCCTGGACGACCTGAAGGCGGACATACGCAGGAACCTGGAACGCAGGCTGGAGACCCGACTCCGTCAGCTCAAGGAAAAGGCCGTCGTGGACGCCCTCCTCGAACGGTCGGAGGTGGAGCTTCCCAAATCCATGGTGGACGCCGAACTGGCCATGCGGTGGCGGAACTTCGTCCAGCAGACCACGGGGGGCGACGAGAACCAGATGGCCCGCCTCCTGTCCATGACCGGCCGAACCGCCCAGTCCATCATCGATGAATGGCGGCCTTCCGCGGAAAAAGCGATCCGCACCCGGCTGATCCTGGAAAAGCTCACGGAGGAAGGAAAGTACGAAGCGACCGAGGAGGACCAGGAGCGGGAGTACGCCAAGATGGCCGAGGAAAGCTCCCTATCGGTGGACGAGGTTAAAGCCGAATATAAGAAACATGACGCCCTGGAATACCTGAAGGACCGCATCCGGGAGGACAAGCTCATGGACGCGATCCTGGCGGAAGCCAAGGTCAAGAAGGGCAAGAAGACGGCCTTCGTGGACTTGTTCAAGGAATCTGAGTAACTTACTTCCGCGAGGTGTACGGATGGACGAAAAAATGATCTATGTGGTCCCCAGCGTCGTGGAGCAGACGGGCCTGACCGAACGGGCCTACGACATCTTCTCCCGACTCTTGAAGGACCGGATCGTATTCATAGACGGCGAGATAAACGACCAGAACGCCGACATGATCGTTGCCCAGCTCTTGTTCCTGGAAAGCCAGGATCCCGAGAAGGATATCGACCTGTACATTAATTCCCCCGGCGGATCCGTCACGGCGGGCCTGGCGATCTACGACACCATCCAGCACATCCGGCCGGACGTCAAGACCATCTGCCTGGGACAAGCATCCTCCATGGGAGCCCTGCTTCTAGCCTGCGGAAGCGCGGGCAAGAGACTGGCCCTTCCATCCTCCCGGGTCCTTATCCATCAGCCCTGGGGAGGCGTTTCCGGCCAGGCCTCGGATATCAGCATACAAGCCCGGGAGATCATACGCCTGAAGCGCATCACCGTGGAGTACTTCGCCCGTCATACCGGGAAGGACGTGGACACCGTGGCCCGGGACATGGAGCGGGACCTCTTCATGTCCGCGGAGGAAGCCCTGGAATACGGGCTGGTGGACAAGATCCTGGAGCGGAGGAAACATGGCAAGGCCGAAGAACGGAGCTAACGGGGGAGACTCTCGGGAGTGCTCCTTCTGCGGGAAGAGCGCGGAGTTCGCAAAGCGCCTGATCGCGGGACCCGGAGTGTACATTTGCGACGAATGCGTGCAGGTCTGCAACCAGATCCTGTCCGAGGACGACGTCCACCTCACCGCGAACTTCTCCGAGGATGTGACCAAGCCGCGGGAGGTCAAGGAATACCTGGACCAGTACGTGGTCGGGCAGGAATACGCCAAGAAGGTCCTGTCCGTGGCGGTCTACAACCACTACAAGCGCATCGCGAACTCCGGGAAGGTCCAGGGCGGCGTCGAGATCGAGAAGGCCAACGTCCTTCTGATCGGTCCCACGGGCTCCGGAAAGACCCTCCTGGCCCGGACCCTGGCCAAGAAACTGAAGGTCCCATTCGCCATCGCCGACGCCACCACCCTGACCGAGGCCGGGTACGTGGGCGAGGACGTGGAGAACATCCTTCTCAAGCTGATCCAGAACGCCGGGGGCAACATCTCCGCGGCGGAACGGGGAATCATCTACATCGACGAGATCGACAAGATCGCCAAGAAAGGGGAGAACGTCTCCATCACCCGGGACGTGTCGGGGGAGGGCGTCCAGCAGGCCCTGCTCAAGATCATCGAGGGCACGGTGGCCAACGTCCCTCCCCAGGGAGGGAGGAAACACCCCCAGCAGGAATACCTCCGGATCGACACCACGAACATCCTGTTCATCTGCGGCGGAGCCTTCGTCGGACTGGACAAGATGATCGAGAACAGGATCTCCAAAACCGCTCTGGGCTTCGGCGCGGACGTCAAGGGTAAGAAGGACCGGAACCTGCACGATATCTTCACCCATCTTCACCCGGAGGATCTTATAAAGTACGGGATGATCCCCGAATTCATCGGCCGCCTCCCGATCCAGGTGAACCTCGAGGATCTGACCCTGGAAGACCTCAAACGGATCATGACGGAACCCAAGAATTCCATCAT
>JAAYUR010000249.1 GCA_012517645.1 Treponema sp. | reverse complement strand
GCGTCGATCATCCGGGGTGTCCTGGATACAGTATGGAGCAGGACGGCCTCCGAATCAATGCGGTCCGGCGTCGGACTTGGAACCGAGGGAGGGACAGGATCTACAGGATGAAGAAAGGATGAACAGTATCAGCAGGAAAATGTAAAACCCGGGACGCTCATCCTGTGAATCCGTCCAAATCCTGTCCATCTTGTCCGTTTTCTCCGGGAACCTTCATTTCCAGGTGGAGATGTACTTGAAGGATGTCGTCGGGACGGACGGGGAGGACTCGAGCCGCGACCACCCGCCCGGAAGTCCCAGGGACCGTGCGGCCGCCTCGAAGTGCCGCATCGCGATCCCCGCATCCAGGTCCTGCAGGAGGATGCCCGGGATCGCCCGGCTGTAGAGTCGATCCTCGTCCAGGAAGAGGTGGAAGACGGGGGCTCCCGCGGATCCGCCTTGCAAGATTCGCCAGGGCTGCTTGTTCGAGGCGGACGGCCCGATCCGAACACACTCCAGGACCTCCGCCCAGGGGCCGGCCTTGTCGGGCGAGAGCGGCCGGTCGAAGCGGCCGTCGAAGAAGAGGGTCTCGAAGGGTTTCCGACGGGAGGATCCCGCGGAGCCCCGGATGACCCGCTCCATCAGGGTCCGCCTTCCCTGGGCGGGCCGCCCCACCGGGGTGGCCGCGGGCACCACCTCGCCGGGTTCCAGGCCCAGGACCCGGGAGGCGGCTCCTCGGTCGAAGAAGCCCCCCAGCCAGCAGGTTCCCAGGCCCCGGGCCGTCGCGGCCAGGATGACGCCCTCCAGGCAGTACCCGAAGTCCACGAAGGAGAAGGGCCCCGGTTTGACCGCTCCCGCGATATAGGCGGGGGCGCCCCGGATCACCCCGTAGGTGCCGATCCGCCCGCCGGAGCCGAGGTCGCCCGCCTCGGTCAGGGCGAACCTAGGCCGGCCTCCGAAGGGACCCGGGAGGCAGTCCTCGAAGGCCCGGAGGAGGGCGTCCCGGTCCTCGGACGAGAGGGGAACTTCCTCGTAGGACCGGACGGAGACACGGGAGCGGATGGTATCGAGGTGGATGTCCATGTCTGTAAGATACAGACATGCCCGGATTCGGAGAAGTCCCGGTCGAGCCTAGCCCTTCTTCCGGGTCGAAATCTTGAAAGGGACGTACAGCGGGCAGAAGCCCAGGAAGCTTGTCGCGAGAAACACGACCGCCAAGATCGCGAGGACGATCGCCGCGGTTCCGGAGATAAGCCCCGCGGCGTACAATACGGCGATTCCGATCGCGGCGACGATGCGAATGACTCGATCTAGGGTTCCCATGTTCTGGGTCATAGTGTACCTCCTGAAAGAGATACATATAATATTTCTAATATTGTCGGCAAAGGCAAGCTAAGCCGGACGCCGTCCGATCCGTAGCCGCCCCCCCTCGAACCGGGTGACCAGGGCGCCCGTGTCCGCCAAGTAGGCCGCATGGGCCCGGACGGAGGCGTGGACTAGGGCGTACTGGGAGTGGTTGAGCTCGATGCCCAGGCGGTTCACGAGCCCCGCCAGAAGCTCTTCCCAGGACGGC
>JAAYUR010000521.1 GCA_012517645.1 Treponema sp. | reverse complement strand
TTCCGGAAATCCGTGCCCATGAAGAACATGTAGGGGTGCCGGGACTCGCTCCGCTCCCAGCAGTCCAACAGGGCTTCTACGCCGGCGGCCGCCTGGGTGCCCTCCGCCAGGGCCTCGGCCTCGGGATCCCCCGGGGCCTCTTCCCGGAGGGCCGCCAACAGCTCCAGCATAATAAGTGTCGCGAAGGGGCAGGGGTCGGACTTCTTGCCGGGCCCCCGGAAGGAGCCCAGCTCCGGGGCGACCCGGCAGGGCCAGCCGAAGGATTCGGCCATGGCCGCCAGGGTTCGGATTCCCCGGCGGACGAGGGGTTCCGAGGCGCCCCCGAAGCGGACCCGGGCGCGGAGGAGGATGGGGGCGTCGCAGAGAGCCCAGCACCAGGTCTCCGTCCCGGGGCCCCCGAAGTGGGCGGGGTAGGTCATGGGAAGGCGGGGGATCCCGTCGGGGCCCGTGCGCTCGCGGATGCGGGCGATCGCGGCGCCGAGGGCCGCGGGGCCGTCGACCGATCCGCGGGGGTTGCTGTCCCCGGTTCGCCCCGCACCTCCCGGCTCGGCCGCTTCCGGACCGTTCGGCAATCCCGACCCGGCCAGGAGTTCCGCCAGGAAGCCCAGGGAGTGGAAGGTCTGGGAGGGGCTGCGGTGGCCGGCCAGGACGGTGCCGGGCCAGGAGGCGACGTCGGAGAGCAGGGCCCGGACCTCCGGCGCGGCGAGGACTTCGTCCAGAGCGGCCCGGGCTTCCGGGGCGTCCGGCGGGACGCCTTCCAGGTCGAGGAGGCGGCGGTACCGGACCCAGGGAGGGCCGGAGAAACCATCTTCGGTCGACAAGGATAGGGCCATGCGAACCTCCTTGGCTTCCGGGACGGAGCCGAGGCGGGCGCCGGCGGTCAACCGGCCGGGGCGCCGTTCCCGCCGGCCGGGGCATCGCTCCCGCCGTCCGGGGCGCCGATCTCCGCTATCCGGGGCATCGCTCTCGTCAGCCTGGGCTCCGAACTCCGCGATCCGGGACGGGCTATCCGTCTCAGGGGATGTATTTCCCTCGTTCTTTCAAAATCGCCTCCACGATGTCCGCGCATTTCCCGATCAGGGGGTCGCAGACCTTGGCGGTCAGGCCCAGGCGCTTGGATTCCTCCCGGCCCTCGGCGGTGGAGATGTCCACCCCCAGGAGGGCCCGGCACTCCGTGGAGGGGGCGATCTCCTCCACCCGGCGCAGGTAGTCCCGGACGATCTCGTAGCACAGTTCCTTCGTGGCCAGGTCGGAGCCTTCCTCGTTGCCGAAGGCCGCCCCCAGGGCCAGGGCCCCCCCGTTGATCGCCCCGCAGAGGAGCTGGCGGCGTCCCAGTCCGGCCCCCAGGGTGGTGGCCAGGCGGTGGGCCTGCTTCGGGTCCACCCCCAGGTCCCCGGCGAAGGCGACCAGGACCGACTGGGCGCAGTTGGAGCCCGAGGCGTGGAGAGCCCGGGCGCGTTCGGATCTAGTCATGGCGGTTCCTCTCGGCTTCGAAGTCGGCGCGCATCCGGGCGCGCAGGTCCGGATCCAAAAGGGCGCGGAGACTGGCCCGGGCCAGGATGCGGGCCCCCTTGACCAAGGCTTCGTGGGCGAGGGGCCCGGTGACGGAGGCCGCGAACTCCCGGGTGTGCCAGGCGTAGGGCTTGTCGACGATGGACAGGGTGGGTTGGAGGGCGGGGCAGCGCATGGACACGTTCCCTACGTCCGAAGAGCCCTGGGGCCCCGGGCAGGGCCCGAAGGGGGCCCCGACCTCGGTGAAGACCTCCTCCATCATGGTCTCCGCGGCGTCGTTGGGCCGCATCTCGTCGAAGGAGAGCTCGAAGTTGCTCCACTCCACCTCGGTCTGGGTGGCCCGGGCGCAGCCTCGGGCCGCTTCCAGGACGTTCTTGACCACCTCGTTCAGGTAGGCCCGGCGGGCGGCACGGAAGTAGAACCGGACCGTCGCGGCCTCGGGCACGATGTTGCAGGCGGCTCCGCCCTGGGTGTAGATCCCGTGGATCCGGACGTCCGGGCGGACGTGCTGGCGCAGCATGTCCAGGGCGTGGAAGAAGAGCTGAGCCCCGTTCAGGGCGTTCCGTCCCTCCCAGGGGGATGCGGCGGCGTGGGCGGTCTTGCCCTTGAATCGGAACTCGAAGGAATCCATGGCCAGGCAGCGGTACCGGACGTAGGACTTTTCGCCTCCCGAATGGATCATCAGGGCCAGGTCCCGGTCGTCGAAGAGGCCCTTGGCGGACATGGAGATCTTGGCCCCGTTCGACTCCTCCGCGGGGGTGCCGGTCACCCAGAGCTCGCCCCCGGCCTTTCCCATCAGGGGAACCAGTGCCGCCCCGGCCAGGAGGGACATGGCCCCGTGTACGTTGTGGCCGCAGGCGTGGCCGATCTCCGGCAGGGCATCGTACTCCGCCAGGAGGGCCACCTTGCCTCCGGGTGCGCCTCCGGAGATCGTGGCGTTGTAGGCCGTGGGGATCCCGAAGAAGGGATGCTCCACCTCGAATCCGGCGGACCTCAGGAAGTCCGCGTGGGCCTTGCTGGACCGGACCTCCTGTTCGGAGATCTCCGGGTCCGCGGCCATGGCGTCGCTCAGAGCGATCGCCCGGGGCGCCAGCTTGTCGATGACGGCGTCCAACTCGGGCAGCAGGGATTTGTAGTCCATGGGTTCGTTCCTTTCCTTCGCTTATTTGACCGG
This sequence comes from Treponema sp., assembly GCA_012517645.1. Classification (GTDB taxonomy): domain Bacteria; phylum Spirochaetota; class Spirochaetia; order Treponematales; family UBA12059; genus JAAYUR01. The sequence goes on along the minus strand of JAAYUR010000521.1, from coordinate 699 downwards.
GGGCCGGGTGAGAAGGCGGCCCACCGCGGGGCGGGTGATCTCGTCCTTCTCCAGCGCGACCTTGCCGTTCACGATCACATACTCGATCCCCTCCGGCGGGGCCAGCTGGTCCTGGAAGGTGGCCTTGTCCTTAAGGCGGTCCGGGGAGAAGAGGACCAGGTCCGCCGGGGCGCCCTCGGACAGGACCCCCGAGGGAAGGAAGGCCATGGAGGCCGGGAGGCTGGTGGCGTGGCGCACCGCCTCGGGCCAGGAGAGCCCCGCCTCCCGGAGCCATCGGAGGGCCCGGGGGAAGGTGCCCGCGGCCCGGGGGTGGCCCTGGCCCTGGTGCAGGACCCCGTCGGAGGCCACCGCGCACTCGGGGTGGCTCAGGCAGAGGCGGATCTCCTCCTCGTTCATGACATGGGCGATGATCAGGGCGTGGGGGTCGTTGGCCCGGAGGTCCGCGTAGGAGGCCGGGGTCAGTCGGGTTCCCTTGTACTTCCCGGAGGCCGCCTCCAGGCTCTCCAGGCCCTTGTTCCACCGCTCCTCGAAGCCGGGGTCGAAGACCGCGGATCCGATGTAGGTGCAAAAAGCCGCGTAGGGGTAGCAGTCCATGGTCACGTCCAGGCCTTCCGCCCGGGCTTCGTCGGTCATCCGCAGGGCCTCCGCGGAGTGGCCGAAGGCGGTCATGGACCCGATGTGGGAGATCTGGACCCTCAC
>JAAYUR010000473.1 GCA_012517645.1 Treponema sp. | reverse complement strand
GGTTTCTATTTGAAGTTGCAATACCAGTGGACAGTGGTCGGTGGACGGAAGTGACCAAAGAACGCGAGCGATGTCCCGGCTTGGACGTAGGACTCGGCCGCATTCTGCAACCACTTCCGTTTACTGTTCACTGTCCACCGTTCACCGACTCCAGTCTATGAACTGCTCCGTCTTGGGCTTCTGGCAGCCGGGGCAGAAGAAGGAATCGAAGCCCAGGACCCCGGCCTTGCGGATCGTGGTTCCGCACACGGGACAGGGCGAGCCCGCCCGGTTCCGGACCCGCATGTGGTCCCGGACCTTCTCCTCCGTAGGCCGCCCGGCTCCGGCAACCTCGGAGATACCCCAGGCCAGGACCTCCCGTATCGCGGAGTAAAAAGCGTCCTTCTCCCGGGGGGAGAGCCGGTTGCAGGGGGACTTGGGGTGGATCCGGGCGGAAAAGAGGATCTCGTCGGCGTAGGCGTTCCCCACCGCGGAGAGCTTGGTCTGGTCCATGAGGAAGACCCGGGCCTGGCGGCGCTCCTTCGCGATCAGGCCCAGGAAGGCCTCCCGGTCGAAGCCCGGACCCGTAAGGTCCACGCCCTGGGTCAGGAAGCCCGGGATCGCCTCGTACCGGCCGGGCTCGCAGAGGTAGACCTTCCCCATGTTCTTCTCGTCCCCATACTCGAAGCGCGCCCCGCTATCCAGGTCCAGGGCGAAGCGGCGGGCCGCCAGGGGCTTCTCCCCGGCCGGGACGACCCGGATCCGGCCCGCCAGCATGAGGTGCATCACCAGGTCGTGCCTGTCCAGGGAAAACCGCAGGAAGGGCCCGCGCCGCTCCAGGGCCCGGAAGGTGTCCCCGGCAAGGAGCTCCCGGAAATCCCCGGGCACCAGGATCCGCAGGACCGTCGGGTTGCCCACCGAGGCATCGACGATCCGACGCCCCAGGAGGGCCGGCCGGAGGCGGTCGACGATGTAGACCAGGTCGGGAAGTTCGGGCATGGGGAAAAGTGTAAACGTTTATCGGTGGACAGTAAACGGAATTTCTCGCCCGCCGACGGTCAAGGATACAAGTCAAGCGTAAGAAGCATCCGAGATTTGTTCCCAATTCCGTCCGCTGTCCACCGTTCCCCTACCACCTTTTCGGGCCTAGTGGTCGCCTCCACCTCCCCTGCCGCCCCGGCCTCCTCCGCCCCCCGAGGCGGCGGCCGCCTTTTCCGCGGCCTTCCGCACGTCCCTCCACGGGGTATCCGGACCGGCCGAGGACGGCAGGGAATAGTAGGCCTTGAGCGCCTCCAGGGTGACGCCGTTGAGTTCGGCGAGCCGGCCCAGGGTCACCGCCCCGAAGGCCTCCCCCCAGGGGGTGTCGTCGGGCAGGGCGGGATCCAGGCCCAGGTCCTCCTTGATCCGGGCGGAATCCGTTCCGTTGAGCTCCGCCATCTTGTACAGGGGGATCGCGTCCTCCACGGCGCCCGCCCGGGCGCCCGCGTAGAATCCGGAGGGAAGGCCGTAGGCGTCCCGGAATTCCGCCGTGGTCATCCCGGCGTCCCGGGCGAGCTCCCGCAGGGTGGGCTCCTGGCGCCCGCTCACCCGGTCGAAACCGAGGGCCTGGAGCACGAGGACGCCGAGGAAGAAGGCCCCGGCGTCCCGCCGCACCTTGAAGGGCGAGGCCAGGCCGAGGACCGCGGTGAACGCGCCCATGGGGCAGAGGTACTTGCAGAAGGCCCTCTCCAGGAAGAACGAGAGGACCAAGGAGGCCGCCAGGATCCCGAACCCGACCGCGTAGGTCGGGAAGAGCTCCGAGGGGTTGAAAAGGTGGGCGTAGGCCGGCCAGGGGTCGAAGGACTGGATCCATAGGGTGCCGGTGATCCACGCGGAGGCGACCGACAGGACCAGGACCGGATACTTGAGGAGGCGGAGAATCCGGTCCGGCCCCGGGGGGAGCCGGAACCGGTTCCGCCCGAGCACGGCCCGGCCCAGGACCCCCGCCAGGTCCTGGAGGGTCCCGAGGGGACAGACGGAACCGCAGAAGGATCTCTTGAAGAGGATCGAGATCCCCGCGGATACGAAGAAGAGCCCCAGGGTCGCGGAGAAGATCTTCAGGAGGGTCGCCCCGTCCCGGACGATCCAGGCGAGAAGGGACTCGAGGCCGCCGAGGGGGCAGAGGGCGTGCACCGAGGGGTGGACCTTGCTCACGTAGGCGTGGGCGATGAACTCCCAGGTGATCCAGCCCAGGACTCCCAGGAGGAGGGCCCAGCGGACCCCGGAATGAAGACGGCGGCGGCGGATCGTGTTCATAAAAAAGAGCTTATATATAATATCTTCTATAGATTCAAGGCTGCCGGACGGCGGCGTCCAGTTTCCGCATCGCCTCCGAGGCCCCGGCCCGGATGAAGATGTCCGTGACCGACTCCGTGAACCCCGTGGGCTCGGGGTCGATCTCCACCACGAGGCCGCCCCGGCGCTTCACGATCCGGGGGATCTCGGCGGCGGGATATACCTCCCCGGTGCTGCCGATGACCAGGCAGGCGTCCGCGGCCTCGGCGGCCGCGAAGGATGCCTCGTAGGCCTCCCGGGGGATGCCTTCCCCGAAGAAGACGAAGCCGGGCTTGTAGATCCCTCCGCACCGGCAGCGGGGCGGAAGATCCGCCAGGAGGGCCGGCTCGGCCTCGACCCGGGCCCCGCAGGCGAGGCAGACCAGGTGCCGGCAGGAGCCGTGGAACTCCGCCAGGGCCCGGGAGCCCGCGGCCTCGTGGAGCCCGTCGATGTTCTGGGTGATCAGGAAGGCCAGCCGCCCCTCCGCCTCCCAGCGGGCCAGGACCCGGTGGGCGTCGTTCGGCTCGGCCTTGGAGGTGTACTCGTAGAAAATCTCCCGGATGGCGGGCCAGGCGGCCGCGGGGTCCCGGAGGAAGCGGCCCAGCTCCAGGGTTTCCGGGTCGTACCGGGTCCAGATGCCGCCCTCCCCGCGGAACGGCGGAATCCCGCTCTCCACGGAGATTCCCGCCCCGGTGAAGGCGATGAGGCTCTTCGAGCCTGCGAGTTCCCGGGCGGCCTGCAGGACGGCCCGAGAGGCTTCCGGAGTCACGGGCGTGAGGGGAAAAGACATCCTCGGAGACCTCCGCCGGGGCGGAGAGCCGACGGCGGAGGAGGCGCGGGGTGCCGGCTTACCACCAGCCGAAGGCGGTTCCCACTCGGGTCAGGAACCACACGAAGAGGATTCCCACCACGACCGCGTAGCTCCGGAACCAGATCGCGAACACCGCCCCTTCCTGGGCCGCGAGGACGCCGTTGAAGAGGCTGGCGCCGATGCACACCAGGAAACCGATGAGGGCGAGAATCCCGTAGGCGACATTGTCCTCGCTCAAGGCGACCAAGCTGAAGACGAAGGTGAAGGCGAATAGAAGCACGAACAGTCCGAAGGTCACGAGCCCGTTTCGAGTATCCATACGTCGACTCCTTGCGCGTGGTTGGAATGGTACGGTAGGAGTATACTCCCGGCCCGCCCGGTTGTCCACGAAGGGGGCGGTCAAATCGCCGTGCGGCAGCGCGCGGCCGAGCGGGCAAGGCGCCCTGCCGATACCCGGGGCGAGCCGATTCACGGGGTCCGGCCGTTGCGCGGGCGGCTCCGGGAACCTACACTCGAAGTGTGTCTGCAAGGAGGTGGTATGAAACGAGCCGTCGTGTTTATAGCCAACGGAACCGAGGAGGTCGAGGCGGTCACCCCCATCGACTACCTGCGGCGGGCGGGGGTCGAGGTCGTGGTGGCGGGCATCGGCGAGCGGGACTTGATGGGGGCCCACGATATCCGCCTAACCGCGGACCTGGCGGCGGATGACCTCGAGGGATCCTTCGACCTGGTGGTCGTGCCCGGCGGACGGGGCTGCGAGGCCATCGGCAAGGACGAGAGCGCCCGGAACCTCATCGTGAAACACTTCCGGGAGGGCCGCCTGACCGCCTCCATCTGCGCGGCCCCGGTCTGGGTGCTGGGCAGGCACTGCGGAATCCTTACGGGCCGGAGGTTCACCTGCTATCCGGGCCTGGAGAGCGAATCGTGCGGGGGAACCTTCGTGGCCGAGAGAGTGGTGGAGGACGGCAACCTGATCACCTCCCGGGCGGCGGGGTGCGCGGGCGAGTTCTCCGCCGCGGTCATCCGGGCCCTGCTGGGAAAGGCCGCGGCGGAGGAGGTGGCATCCAAGGTCCTCTTGTAGCCGGTACTGCGGCTAGACGGGGTCTCCGGCCTCGGCGGGGGAGGGATCCGAAGGGAACACCGCCGCATAGGCGGGCTCCAGGATCCTCGTCACCACGGGCAGGGAAGCGGTCCGGGTTCCGCGCTTCAACACAAAGGCCGCCAGGATCCCCAGCGCGAAGCCCCCGATCCCCAGGAGGGCCGCGGGTCCCTCCCCGGAGGCGGGGAACAGGGCCGAGCCGGCGGCGTACCCCGCCCCGAAGAGGGCCAGGGGCAGACCCAGGAGCCAGAAAGCCCCCGCCGCCTGGGCCCCCGAGGAGATCTCGACCTCCACCCTCTGACCCGGGGCCTTTACGAGACCGCCGGGATCCCGAGCCTTCATGAGGCTTCCCGCCAGTCCGCAGCCTTCCTTGTTCATGCAGCCCGCGCAGTTCGCCTCCAGGTCTATCCGAAGGGTCACCACGGACCCGTCAATCCTCGTCGTCGTTCCTTGTTCTCTCAACCATGACCTCCTTGCAGGGTACTCGAAGGGTCTCCAGGGAGAGCGCCTTCCCCGCTTCATCCGCTTCCACCAGGCAACCCTGAAGCTCCAGGGCCTCGCCTCCGTCCCGGGTCCACTCGGGAATCCCCGAGAGATACTCCCGCACCCGGCCGGCGGGATCCATCCCTCCCACGGACAGGAAGGTTCCCGTTCGGCCCGCGTCGGTCAGCGCCGCCGTTCCCTTGGGGGATATCCGGGCATCCGCGGTGGGAACCCGGGTGTGGGCCCCGATAACCGCCGTGACCCGGCCGTCCAGGTGGGCCGCCATCGTTATCTTCTCCGCCGTCGTGGCGGCGTGGAACTCCACGAACACTACGGGAGTCTCCTGCCTAAGCCTCGGCAGCAGGTCGTCGACCAGGAGAAAGGGGTTGGACAGGTGGGTCCGGGGAAACCCCGCCTGCCCCAATAGGGTGAGCACCGCTATCTTTTCCTGCCCCGCGGCGAAGACTTTCCAGCCGTGCCCGGGCACCCCGTAGGGATAGTTGGCGGGCCGTAAAAGCCAGGACGCCTTGGGGAAGAGCTCTACGATGTCCTTTTTATAGAACCCCCGCTCCCCGGTGGTCAGGATGTCCGCCCCCAGCTTCCGCAGGTAGGCCGCATGGGCCCGGCCCAGTCCGGCTCCTCCGGTGGCCCCGTCCGCGCAGGCCACTACGAGATCGGGCTTGAGGTCCCTTCTAAGGCCCGGAAGGAGATTCTTGACCACGAAGACGCCGGTTTTCCCGACGATCTCGGCGATATACAGGATTCGAACGCTCACATTTACAACATACCGACGGAAGGCGGGGGGATCAAGCCGCGCGAGCCGCGGAGCGGATCGCGCTACTGCTTTTCGTACTTCTCCACTTCCTCGTGGACGTACTCGAGCTTGACGCCGGCGGCCTTGAACATGGCCTCGCTTTCCGCGCCGGCGTGGTACTTCCCCTCGCAGACCACCCGCAGGATGCCGCAGTTGATGATCATCATGGCGCAGGTCCTGCAGGGTGTCATGCGGCAGTAGAGGGTGGCCCCCTTGATGGCCACCCCGTTCTTGGCGGCCTGGCAGATGGCGTTCTGCTCCGCATGGACGGAGCGGACGCAGTGGGTGGTGGTAGTGCCGTCCTCGTGGACCATCTGCTTGAGCTGATGGCCCGCTTCGTCGCAGTGGGGCAGGCCCGCGGGGGCCCCCACGTAGCCCGTGGCCAGGACCTGGTTGTCCCGGGCTATCACGCAGCCCGAGCGGCCTCGATCGCAGGTTGCCCGCTTGGCTATCGCGTTGGCCACCTCCATGAAGTACTCGTCCCAGCTCGGCCTTCGGTATTCTTCCATGCCCGCCCCCCTGCAGTTTCCTGGATTCTACCACGGAGAGCACGGAGGGCGCGAGGCCTGCAGTGCAGGCCTCGCGGCGCCGAAGCGAGCTTCGGCGATTTTTCCCGCTCTTCTTCCCTCCGTGGTTGAGTCCGGAAAGCTTACGACAGGGCCCGCAGGACGGTCACGCAGTTGGTCACCGAGGAGCCTCCCACGTTGAGCACCGCACCCACCCGGGGCGTGCCCTTGGAGGGAGCGGCCCCGATGGGGTGCCCGGTCAGCTGTTTATAGAGCAGAGCGTGCATGGAGGCACCGGTGGCGCCCACGGGGTGCCCCTTGGCCTTGAGGCCCCCGGACAGGTTCACGCAGACCTTGTCGTCCCGGCCGAAGCGGCCGGCCAGGTAGTCGTCCCCGCCCTTGCCGTCCCCGGAAAGCCCCAGGGCCTCGGTGCAGAGGATCTGGTTGATGGTGAAGCAGTCGTGCACCTCCGCGACGTCGATGTCCTTGGAGGAGATCCGCGCCTCCTCGAAGGCCCGGCGGACGGCCTCCTTGCCGGCCATGAGCTCGTACATGTTCGGCCGAACCTTGATGGGCATCCGCTCCGTCGTATGTCCGATCCCGGCTATCTCCACCGCCGGTCTACCGCGCTTCCGGGCTTCCTCGGTCCGCATGACCACCAGGGCCGCGGCTCCGTCGGTGACCAGGGAACAGTCGTGGAGGCGCAGGGGATCCGCGATCATCGGGTTCTTGTCCTCCGGAAGGCCCAGGATGGCCTCCGGGGTGACGAGGCCGAGCTTGTCCGAGGGACCGCCCTTGCCGAAGTGGGCCAGGGGATTGTCCAGGCCGTTGCGGTAGCAGAGGGCGGCCACGGCGGCCAGCATCTCCGCGAGCTTCTTCCCGGAGATCTTGTAGTGGTCCCGGTAGCCCTTGGCGTACTCCGCGAAGAGGGCCGGGAAGGTCATGCCCGTCCCACCCTCGGTGGGCCAGTGGGAGGAGCAGGCCAGGGCGTGGGTCACCCCCTTGGTGTCCAGGAGATTCATCTTCTCCACCCCGATGACCAGGGCGACGTCGCAGCGCCCCGCCTCCACGGCATAGACCGCGCTGTACAGGGCCGCGGAGGAGGAGGCGCAGGCGTCCTCCACCCGATACGTGGGCTTGAAGCGGAGGGCCTCGGGATTCACCTCCAGGGCGTTGGGCGCAAGGTGCTCCTGGTTGGCGAAGAGGGAGGGCGAGCAGGAGCCCACCCAGATGCCTCCCACCCGTTCCGCTTCGATCCCGGCGTCCGCGAGGGCTCCCTTGCCGGCCTCCTCGATCAACTCGTAGATGCTTTTGAGATCCGTGACTTCCTTGGTTTCCTTGTTCTTCTTCACGAAGGAGCCGAACGCCGTGTTGTAGGCGCCGACTATGCTTGTCTTGCTCATTCAATTCTCCTGATAGTTCGATCGCCGGACTGCGCCCGGGGATGCCCCGGGCCGCCCGGATCCGCTAGAGTAGATCCACTTCCCTGCAGTCCTTGTCCACAACGATGTCCGCGTCGGTCCGCTGCAGGATGAAGTCCACCGTGTAGGGCTTGAAATACTCCTTTAGGACGAAGGCTCCGTTTTTCACCTCGAAGAATCCGACGTCCGTGCAGACGAAGTCCACCTGGTTCGCGGCGGTCAGGGGCAGCCTGCATTTCCGCAGGAGCTTGGAGGCCCCGGTCTTGTCGAAGTGCTCCGTGGCGGCCACGACGGTCTTGGCTCCCACGGTCAGATCCATGGCCCCTCCCATGCCGGGGACCAGCTTGCCGGGGATCTTGTAGTTGGCCAGGTTGCCCTGTTGGTCCACCTCGAGAACCCCCAGGACCGTGGCGTCCACGTGGCCGCCCCGGATGATCGCGAAGCTCATGGCGGAATCGAAGAAGGCCCCGCCCGGCAGGATCGTCACAAAGCC
>JAAYUR010000046.1 GCA_012517645.1 Treponema sp. | reverse complement strand
TCGGGAACGAGGGTAGGCGAACCGTCCCGGCAATCCGACCGACGCGGCCGGATTGCCGGGGCCGGACGTCGACCGCGCCGTCCGAGGGCCGCGATGCCCGAGGCCTCTTTCCGGCCTTGCCTTTCGGGAGCGCCGGGGCTATCCTTCGCCGCATGCTCGAGGCGCTGTACCAGAACGAAGATATCCTCGTCTTGGACAAGCCCGCCGGTCTTGCGGTCCAACCCGGGGCCGGAATCCGGAACAGCTTGGTGGAGGCGGTGGAAGCCCAATTCGGATTCCGGCCCTTCCTGATCCACCGCCTGGACCGGGACACCGCGGGCTGCATAGTCGTGGCCCGAAGCTCCCGGGCGGCGTCCCTGTACTCCCGGATCATGGCGGACAAGGAGCGTTGCGAGAAGGTCTACCGCGCCGCGGCGGCGGGGGTTCCGGAATCCCGGACCGGGATCATCCGGGACGAGATCCGCACGCCCTCGGGCCCGCGGCGGGCGGAGACGCGCTGGCGCCTTCTGGCCTCCGGCCGCGGGTTTTCCCTGCTGGAGCTGGAGCTCGGGACGGGCCGCATGCACCAGATCCGGATCCATCTGGCGGGCCGGGGTCACCCCATCCTGGGGGACGACCGGCACGGCGACTTTTCCCTCAACAAGCGCCTGGCCAAGGAGTACGGCCTCAAACGCCTGCTTCTCTACGCGGCCCGGCTGTCCCTGCGGACCGACCCCCCGATCCGGGTCGAGGCACCGGTCCCGAGCCATTTCCGGTCCTTCGCGGCCGCCTTGGGGGATCCCGAGTTCACCGCCGCCCTCGGGCTCGAGCTCCCGCCGCCGATGCCCGGGGCGGAGGGAGGCGGTCCTTGAGCCCCGGCGAAGATCCGGACGCCCTTCCGCCCTGGACCTTCCGGCACGGCGCGTCCTGGTTGGTCGAGGGGGGCGTCGTCCTCCCGGTTCCGGGGTTCCACGACGAGTGGATTCGGTCCCACCAGGACCTCGTGCCCGGCTGTTCAAACGTCTGCGACGTGGTGATACGGAAGAACTGGGTCAGCGTCTCCGTGTTTTCCGAGGGCTATGTGGAGCTCCTGGTACCGGGACGCAGGGACGCGGAAAGCCTGGAGCGCTGTCGGATCTTCCTGGCCCGGGCCGCCGGAGCCTGGGACCATGCCCTGCTCATGACCATGGACGAGGAGGGCTATATCCGCCTCGCCCCGGCGGATACGGCAGACCCGGAAACCTTTCTGGAACGGGTCGGAAGGGGGGCCGGATTCCGGCTCTAAGTCCGTTCCAAGGCCCCTTGCTGCGCCCAGCAAGGGGGATTCCTTTCCCAAGGACGTAAAAAATTTTCCCATGACTGGAAATACCGGGGCGGCTCTTTTAGAATACACTCTGCGAACCGGGCGTTTTTTCGATCACAAGTTTAAATATTATAAGTAAATAAATTTGGTATTGGCATGTACGATAAATTCATGAGGATAATCATATTAGTTGGCATATATATTGCTAATAATAGGGGCAACAGGAGGTTCCCATGCGAAAGTCCAAGGCGATCCGATGGGTCCGGCGGGGCGTTCAGATATTCTTCTTCGCCCTCGTGGCCCTGATCTCGGTGAATCACACTCTCGCGGCCAGCGGAAAGGCCATCCCATGGCTGGCAGGGGCCAGTCTGCATTCCATCTGCCCCTTCGGCGGGGTCGAGTCCATCTGGAGCGCCCTAACCGGGGCCCCCCTGGTCAAGAAGGTCCACGAGTCGTCCTTCGTGCTCCTGTGGATCGCCCTGGGCCTGTCCCTGGTCGCGGGCCCCGTGGTCTGCGGCTGGGTCTGTCCCCTCGGCAGCCTCCAGGAGTGGATCGGCAAGCTGGGCCGGAAGCTCTTCCCGAAGGGGTACAACAAATTCGTGCCCCCTAGGCTGGACAAGGCCCTGCGGTACCTGCGGTACGCGGTCCTGGCCATCGTCGTGTACGCCACCAGCCGGGCGGGGACCCTGGTTTTCGAGACCTGGGATCCCTACTACGCCCTGTTCAACTTCTGGTCCCCCGAGATCACCCTATCCGCCCTGGCGGTCCTGGCCCTGGTGCTCATTCTGGCCCTCTTCGTGGAGCGCCCCTTCTGCAAGTACGCCTGCCCCTTCGGCGCGGTGCAGGGGGTCTTCAACCTCTTCCGGATCTTCGGTATCCGGCGGAACGCTCCCACCTGCATCAACTGCAAGGCCTGCGACCGGGCCTGCCCCATGAATATCCAGGTCTCCACGGCGGGCAGGGTCCGGGATCACCAGTGCATCACCTGCCTGGAGTGCACCAGCGAGGCAGCCTGTCCGGTGGCGGACACCGTGGATCTGGCGGCCTTCGAGAAGCCTTCGGCCGCCGCGGTTGCCGAGTAAGGAGACGTCCATGAAGATCAAGTTCATCCCCCTGGCGGTCGTCACCCTGGCCGCCTTCACCTTCGGAATCGCCGGGGCCTCGGCCCTGGGGTACTGGGTCACGGAGTCCAAGAAACAGCCCGCAAGGATAGCCTCCGGGGAGTACGCGGGCCAGGCGAACCCCGGGGATATCCGGGGCTCCTATACCTTCCTGGACGTGGAGAAGGCCTTCGGGGTGCCCGCCT
>JAAYUR010000407.1 GCA_012517645.1 Treponema sp. | reverse complement strand
GATACCGGACCAGGTTCATGGAGAGCTCCCGGCGGACGACCAGCTGTTCGATGAAGGGAGCCGCCCCGGGGCCGCCCTGTTTCAGAACCTCCCGGGCAAGAAAGACCGGAGAAATCTGTCCGAAGTGCAGGTAGGGGCTCATCCCGCTCGTACCGGCCAGGTTCGGGTCGTTCCTGTCCCCGTCGTAGCTGTCCAGGGAATTCTCCAAAAAGGCCTCGAACCTGGCTTTGGCTGCGGAGGTTCCCGGCGGAGGCAGGGAGACTTGTTCCGGAATCCGGTCACCGGGATACTCCGGTGAGACCGGCCCCTCGCCAAAATCCAGAAGGTCCTTTCGGCTCTCGATGTCCAGCCCTCGGGCGTCCCGGGGGAGGTCCACAGTAGGGGGTACGCGAGAGGTGTACGCGGTCACGGCGCCCTCGACCTTGCGGCGCAGAGTGAAGGCGGACCATTCCAACTTCCCGCTGGCCGATTCCACGGGCACGACCGCCTCGCCGTCCACCCGGAGGACGGGGCAGGCCGACGCGTCCGCGAAGGCACGTCTCCAGGCCGCCTCGGGTCGGGTCCACCCGGCGTCGCAAATCGCCAGGGACGCCGCGCGGGATAGCTCAGAGGCGACCTTCGGCGGGTCTCCTCGACGGAGGACAAAAAGGGCGCCGCGGTCCTCGATGGCCCCGGCTGTCTGGGCAAGGCCCTTAAGGAGGAAGCGGTAGTGGACGACGGTCGCGGAGGGGAAGGAGGAAAGCACGAAGAGGACGACGAGCGGCAAGCGAAGCCGGGCGGCCTCCCATGCCGCGTGCTCCAGGGCCGGGTTTTCCCGGGCGCGCTGCGCGTGCTGCATCCAATATAGAACATGCTCGCCGGGTACGGGCGAGCCCGGCTTGAGCGGAAAGACGCGTTCCGGCTCCAGGATCATGGAACTAGTATAGCAAAGAACCGGGAAACCTCCCAGGATACGAGCCCCGTCGACGCGGACGGGTTTCTTGGGGTCTGAGAAGCGGCGGAGGAAGGCGCGGGGCGCGGTACCCTGGCGGGCTGACCGGTCGAGGCGGTTCTGGACGGTTCCGCAGGAAGGGTACGAACCAGGCCGGGGGAGGGGAGACTGCATGCACTCCGCACGCAGGGTTGAAGCAGAAAGGGAACAGGGGTATAGGTACGTTCTGGAGGCCCCGAGCCTCCGGAGGCCTGATCCGCTCTATTCCTCGAAAGTTAAAAAAAACCCGGCGGGCTCGTAGGGCCCGCCGGAGACTGCATTTCGTGGCTAAAACCCGTCACTCGTCGAAATCGTCGTAGTCCAGATCGTCCTCGTACTCGTAGTCGTCGCCTTCGGTTTCTCCGTCGAAGTCTTCGTCCAAATCCTCGTCGAAATCGTCTTCCTCGTCCTCGAAGTCATCTTCGCCCTCGTCGAAGTCTTCGTCTTCGAGATCGTCGTACTCCTCTTCCTCTTCGAAATCGTCCTCGTAATCCTCGTCGTACCCGTCTCCGAACAGAATGAACGGGTTGGTTCGATCCGGGTCGAGGGGCTCTACGCCGAGGAGGGAAGGAGCGGGATCGAGGGCCGATTCACCGTTGGACGGAGTCATTTCATATTCCTCCCGAATAATTCCTAAGGCCGCCTGGGAACGGGGTTTCCGGGTCTCCGAACCAGGATAGCCGATTGGAACCACCGTCCATCGAAAATCTAAAAGAGACTTGTCGGTTCTGTCAACTACGTTTTCGAGATAAAAAGAAAAATACCGAGGGAACCCGAAAAATCGTGAATTCCTAGGCCAAGGATGCTTCCACGTTGATCTTTGGGTGCCTCCGGAGCTAGGATGGCGCATCATGGATGACATGCTTTTCGGGACTCTCCTGGGCCTAGCCCTGGAGGAGGACCTGGACGGTGTCGGGGATGTCACGAGTCGGGCGATTTTCGCCGACGGAGACCGTAACGGGGCGGTCCTTACGAGCAAGGATACAGGTATTCTTTGCGGGATCGAGCGCTTCCGGGAGGTCTTCCGGCGGGTAGACCCGTCCGTGCAGGTGGGTGTTTCGGCCTCCGACGGGGACCGCCTGCGTCCGGGTATGGAAGTGGCCCGGATCGAGGGCCCGACGAGGTCCATCCTGGAGGCCGAGCGGACGGCGATCAACTTTCTTTCGTTCCTCTCCGGCATTGCCACGGCGGTTGACGAATACGTCCGGGCCGCCCGGGAAAACGGAAAGGCGGTCATCCTGGACACCCGAAAGACCCTTCCCGGCTACCGGGCCCTTTCCAAGTACGCCGTGCGGGTAGGCGGGGGATCCAACCACCGGATGGGGCTCTACGATATGGTCATGATCAAGGACAACCATATCGACGCGGCCGGAGGGATCGCCCCGGCGGTGGAACGAGTCCGGGCTCGTTGGGGCCGGGCATATCGTGTCGAGGTGGAATGCCGTTCTCTGGATGAGGTCCGCCAGGCGATCGAGGCGGGTGCGGACGTGGTGATGCTGGACAACATGGACGTCGAAACGGCCCGAAGGTCCTTGGAGCTCCGGATTCCGGGGGTGTCCTTCGAGGCCTCGGGAGGGATTTCCCTGGAAACCGTGGGCCCCTGGAGCGCCCTGGGAGTGGACTACATATCCGTGGGGCGCCTGACCCACTCCGTGCGGGCCTTCGACTTTTCCCTGACCATCCGGAGGGAGGACAAACCGTGAGTTCCCGGCATGAATACTTCGACGTAATTGTCGTCGGCGCGGGTATCGCGGGGCTTTCCGCCGCTGTCCGGGCCGCGGAAGCGGGGGCTTCCGTATGCGTCCTCACCAAGGAGACGGTGCCGGAGGAGTGCAATACCCGCTACGCCCAAGGGGGCATCGTCGCCCGGGGCGGGCCCGAGGATCCTGAACTTCTGGAAAAGGACATTCTTGCCGCCGGGTGCTGGCTGAACAACCGGGAAGCCGTGCGCATCGTCAGCCGAGAGGGCCCGGAAGCTGTAGAGGAACTTCTTCTCCGAAAAGCCCGGGTTCCTTTCCTGCGCAACCCCGAGGGAGAGGTGGACCTCACCCGGGAAGCGGCTCATTCCATCCGCCGCATCTGGCACGTCAAGGATTACACGGGACGATCCATCCAGGAATCTTTGATCGCCTACATCCGGGGCCTCCCCAACATCCACCTGTTCACGTCCTGCATGGCCGTGGACATCATCACGAATACCCACCATTCCCTGGATGATTCCCAACGATACGCTCCTAAAAGGGCCCTGGGCGTTTACGTCTACGGGGAGAACACCGGAGAGGTCGTGCCCTTCTTCGCCCCCGCCACCATCCTGGCTGCGGGAGGCGTCGGGAACCTCTTCCTGCATACCTCCAATCCTCCGGGGGCCACGGGGGACGGCGTAGCCATGGCGGAGCGGGCGGGCGCAGAGGTCATCAACGCGGAATACGTCCAGTTCAACCCCACTATCCTTTTCCACCGGGATTTAAAGGGTTTTTTGATTTCCGAATCCCTGAGGGGAGAGGGCGCCCGTCTCATGAACCGCAAGGGGGAGTACTTCATGGACCGGTACCACCCGGCCCTGAAGGATCTTGCCCCCCGGGACGAGGTCTCCCGGGCTATCTACTACGAGATGGAGCAATCCGAGTCCACCTACGTCCTGCTGGACACCTCCCTTTTGAAGGTGGATCCCCGGGATCGCTTTCCCAGCATCTACGAAACCTGTCTGAGGGCGGGCATCGATATGACCCGGGATCCCGTTCCCGTCGTGCCCGCGGCGCATTACTTCTGCGGGGGAGTGAAGACGGACATGGAGGGGCGGACTACCATACCCGGCCTGTTCGCGGCCGGGGAGACCGCCTGTACCGGTGTCCACGGAGCCAACCGCCTAGCCTCGGTATCCCTCCTGGAAGGGTTGGTCTTCGGCCTCCGGGCGGGTGCGGCCGCGGCCTCGGAGCCCGATCGCCCCGGACTTCCGCTGATCCAGAGCATCCCGGACTGGGTGTTCCCCGGAGAGGAGGAGGCCGCGGATCCTATCCTCATCTACCATGACCTGTTGAACATCCAAATGACCATGTGGGACTATGCCGGCATTGTCCGCACCCGCAAGCGCCTGGCTCGGGCCAAGGCGGACCTGAACTACCTGGCCCATCGGGTGGACAGCTTCTACCGGCAGGCCCGCCTGTCGCGTCCTCTGTTGGAGCTGCGCAACGCCGTGGACACCGCCTCTCTGATCGTCCGGGCTGCGGAGGCGAACCCGAAGTCCTTGGGCTGTCATTACCTACGGGGCTCTCCGGTTTGACACGGAGGGTGCTCCCATAGTATGGTAGCCCGCCATGGATAGGAGGGTCGTCGTCGAGGCGCCCGCCAAGATCAACCTGCATCTCCAGGTGTTGGGCAAGCGTCCGGACGGGTTCCACGACATCCTGAGCCTATTCCAGGCGATTTCCCTGTCCGACACCCTGGATGTCCGGGTGCGTTCGGGCGGTGAGTTCCGTGTATACGGAGATTTCGACTGTCCCGAGAGGGAGAACACGATCTACCGGGCGGCTCGGGTGTTTCTTGCGGCCCTGGGTCGTCCGGAAGGCGCGGAGATCCGCGCCGCGAAGCGGATTCCCGCCGGGGCGGGCCTGGGGGGTGGTTCCAGCGACGCGGCGGCGGTCCTGAAGGCCCTGAACCTGGTCTTCCGGGAGGCTCTTTCCGAACCGGAACTAGCACGGCTGGGTGCCGGGATCGGATCGGACGTTCCCTTTTTTCTGGGAGGTCCCTGCGCCGTCGTTTCCGGCCGAGGCGAGATCCTGGAGCCTGGGGCCGGCCGACCGGAATACGGCCTGGTGGTCCTCTTCCCGGGATTCCCGATCGGGACCGCATCCGCCTATGCGGCGCTGGACGCGTCCCGGAAGGCGGCTGCCTTGGGAGAGGGCGGGGTCTGGAACCGCGCACGGCTCCTTGAGGAATACCGGAAGGAGCCGGGATCCTGGACCTTCCGGAACGATTTTTTCGATGCCCTGGTTCCGGATATTCCGGAGCTCGGCCTGGCGAAACGGGCCTTGGAGGATGCGGGCGCGTCCTTTGCCGGGATGACCGGCTCGGGAAGCGCCTTGTTCGGGATATATGAATCGAAAGCCGCGGCGGAGCGAGCCGCGGAGAGCTTGAACGAACGGGAGGGTGGTAAGGGCCGATGGATCGCGGCTGCAGCGTCGCCGCTTGCGCGCATGCCGGTCCCGAGGTTACAATAAACACTGCGTTTCCGCCCGCGAACGCGGGGCCCCGCCCGATGGGGATCCTCGTCAAGGAGAGGCATCGTATGGAGATCACGGATATCCGCATCCGGAAGGTGACCAGCGAGGGGAAGCTCAAGGGCTATGTGACCGTGACGTTCGACGATTGTTTCGTGGTCCACAACGTGAAGGTGATCGAAGGCAAGACGGGGGTGTTCATCGCCATGCCGAGTCGAAAGACCCGGACCGGCGAGTACAAGGATATTGCCCATCCGATATGCCCGGATTTCCGGCAGAAACTCCAGGACAAGATCCTGGAAGCCTTCGGGAATCCTGAGAATTTCGAGGAGGAACCGGCCCCATAAGGCCCCCTCCGGACCGCCAGCATCCGTGGGACGTCGACAAGTGGTAAGTCAGCGGGCTTTGGTTCCGCCATTCGCAGGTTCGAATCCTGCCGTCCCAGTAACGGGTATCCACCGTACCATCAAGGAGTATAGTACATGAGCCAGACACTGTTGACCGCCGTTTCTCGTCCGACCGCGACAAAGGGTCAGGTCCGCCGCCTGCGAGCGGAAGGCAAGCTCCCCGCGGTCATCTACGACCGTCACGGAAAGTCCCGCGCGATCCTGCTGGACAGCGCGGAGTTCGCCAAGGCCGTAACCGGAGTTTCCGAGAGCACCATCCTCAAGCTTTCGATCGACGGGAAGACCACGGAAGCCTTCATCAAGGATCGCCAGGTGAACTGGCTCCGGGGCACCCTTCTCCACGTGGATTTTTTCGAGGTCGAGCAGGATCAGGCCATCCGGGCCCACGTCTCCATTCACCTCCTGGGGACTCCGATCGGCGTGCGTGAGGGAGGTGTCCTCGAGACGCCGGTCCATGAGGTCGAAGTGGAGTGCCTGCCCAAGGACCTGCCGAGCAAGATCGAGCTGGACATCTCCAACCTCGGCGCCAACCACTCCATTCACGTCCGGGACATCAGTCTGCCCAACGTGCGGATCCTGAACTCCGGGGATCAGGTGGTCGCCCTGGTCAAGTTCGCCAAGGTCGAGACCGCCCCCGCCGCCGAGGAAGCCGCTCCCGCCGAGGGCGAAGCCCCAGCCGCCCCCGCGGCCGGTGCCGCTCCCGATGCCGGCGCCGCTCCCGCCAAGCCGGAGAAGAAGGAGAAGGCCTGATTCGGTCGAGCTCGCCGGATTCCGCGGAGGCCGGCCGAAGGGCTTCGGGGCCTCGGGATATCGTGGAACGCCGCCTGGTCTCCTTCCTTTCGAAGCGAGGCTTGGGCGGCGTTTCCGTATTGATCGCCTTCTCGGGAGGCTCGGATTCGACGGCCCTGCTCCTGGCAGCGTCCGCCGCGGCTCCGGCCCTGAACCTGCGAGTCCGGGCCGCGTGGGTAGACCACGGGATCCGGCCGGATGAGGAGAGAACCCGGGAGCGGTCCTTCGTACGGGGCTTGACCGCCCGACTTGGTATTCCCTGTCGAATCGTGGAGCCCCCCGTCGAACCGCTTTCAAGCCGGGCGGGGCGGCTCAAGTCCAGCCTGGAGGCCGAGGCCCGGGATTTCCGGTACTCGGCCTTGCTCGAAGCTGCGGCGGAGGCGGGCTGCGAACGAATCCTTACGGCCCACACCCGGGACGACCAGGCCGAAACCCTGCTTGCCCGCGTCCTTTCCGGATCCGGAACCGCGGGTCTCCGGGGGATCCCGGAGGATCGGCCGCCCTTTCTTCGCCCCTTCCTGACCTTGCCCAAGGCCGCCCTGGTCCGCTATCTACGCGACCGTGGCCAGGACTGGGTGGAGGATTCCACGAACGCCGGAGAGGACTACCTGCGGAACCGCGTCCGCCGCAGGCTGATCCCGGCGGCGGAGGAAGTCTTCCCGGGCTTCCGGAAAGCTCTTTCCGCGCTGTCGGAGAAGAGCCGGATGGACGAGGACTACTTGTCCTTACAGTACCGCAAGGAATTGCCCGCCCTGCGCTCCGAGGGATGGAGCTCCTTCGATGCCCGGGCGTTCCGGGCCGCCCATCCCGCCCTTCGGATACGGGCCCTGACGGAGGAAGCCGCGCGTTTCGCCGGGCGCGGCCGACGGGTTCCCTACGCTATGGTCAGAACCGCGGCCCTGGGGGATCCCGGGACTTCCGGCTCCGGCGTCATCCGGATCCTGGCCCGGGGCATGGGCTTGAGGATCTATGAGGCCGATGGGCGCATATGCGTCGCCCCGGACCCGGGCTCGGACGGGGCGCCCGGAGCTCCCGCCCTTCGGAGCGCGGAGCCTCGAGATGTAACCTTCGCCTCCGGCTACTCGTTCCTCTTCGAGCGCCCCGATACGCTCCGAATTGATACGGCCACGGCTTGTACGGTATACTTTCGCGCGGGATC
Organism: Treponema sp.; assembly: GCA_012517645.1. Taxonomy (GTDB): domain Bacteria; phylum Spirochaetota; class Spirochaetia; order Treponematales; family UBA12059; genus JAAYUR01. The sequence continues at coordinate 8,190 of JAAYUR010000407.1, read as the reverse complement.
CGCAGGACCCGCGAAAGGAACCTTCGAGTTTCCCCTCGCGGTCCGTTCCCGCCTTCCCGGCGATTGGATCGGTATCCGGGGCGGCCGAAAGCCTGTGGACGAAATTCTTGCGGAGTGGAAGGTTCCCCCGCCGTGGCGGGAGCGCATACCCGTTTTGGAGGATCCGCGCGGGATCCTCGGAATCCTGGGATCCGCGGCCGGCTTCCGGGACCGGTTTCGGCCGGGTCCGGATGCCGTAGATCCCTCCGTCCCCCGCCTTGTGGTTGAAATAGAAGGAATAGCCCCTTCCGATCAATAGAAAGGAGCGCAAAAGCGCCATGAGCCCGGACAATGACGATAAAGGACAGCCCCAGCCTCCCAAGAGACCCCTGGAAGGGCCTCCTCGGGGAAACCGCTTCGCACTGATCCTGTTCATAGCCCTGATGGGCGCGTTTTCCGTATTCTTCCTCACGGAGCAGAAATCCTCGGTCAACGAGATTTCCTATTCCGCCTTCCTGTCCTACCTGGAGCAAGGCTCCGTGGAGGCGGTTAAGATCATCGATCAGCAGGATATCGAAGGCAAGCTCCGGGGCAAGACCGGCAACACCGCCCTGTTTCGCACCCGGATCCCGTATACGGATTTGGATCTGGTTAAGACCCTCCGGGAGAGCGGCGTGTCCATCGAGGGCGCGGTCCGGGGCGTCAGCGTCCTCCAGGTCCTGCTGGAATCCCTTCCCTGGATCTTCGGATTTTTCCTTATCTTCATGATGCTTCGCCAGTTCCAGGGAAACAACAAGGCCTTTTCCTTCGGGAAGAGCCGTGCGAAGCGCTACCTGGACGCATCCAAAAAGACCACCTTCGAGGACGTGGCGGGCCAGAAGGAAGCCAAGTACGAATTGACGGAGGTGGTGGACTACCTCAAGAACCCCCAGAAGTTCGTGAAGATGGGAGCCCGGATACCCAAGGGGGTTCTCCTGGTCGGCATGCCGGGCACGGGCAAGACCCTCCTCGCCAAGGCGGTCGCGGGGGAGGCCAACGTGCCCTTCTTCCATATGTCCGGCTCCGATTTCGTGGAGATGTTCGTGGGCGTCGGCGCAAGCCGGGTCCGGGATCTTTTCGAACAGGGCCGTAAGAACGCCCCCTGCATCCTCTTCATCGACGAGCTGGATGCGGTCGGCCGAACCCGGGGCGCCGGATACGGGGGCGGACACGACGAGAGGGAGCAGACTCTCAACCAGATGCTGGTGGAGATGGACGGCTTCGACACCAAGGACGGGGTCATCATCCTGGCCGCAACCAACCGGCCCGATGTCCTGGACCCCGCTCTCCTTAGGCCCGGCCGCTTCGACCGGCAGGTCGTGGTGGCCATGCCGGACGTACAGGAACGGGAACAGATCCTGGCCATCCACATGGCCAAGATCCCCGTCGAACCGGGTACGGACGTCAAGCGGCTCGCCCGGGCGACCCCGGGAACGAGCGGGGCGGACCTTGCCAACCTGGTGAACGAGGCGGCCCTGTTCGCGGTGCGCAGGAACAAGTCGACGGTGGGCATGGAGGATTTCGAGGATGCCCGGGACAAGATCCTGATGGGCATAGCCCGATCCAGCCTCTTCCTCACGGAGGAGGAGAAGCTCGCCACCGCCTATCATGAGGCGGGCCACGCCCTGGTGCACTATTATCTGGACCATACGGATCCTCTCCACAAGGTCACCATCGTTCCGCGGGGACGGGCGTTGGGCTTGGCTCTGTCCCTGCCGGAAAAAGACACCTACTCCCATTCCGCCGCCCGGCTCAAGGATCGGATCGTCGTGTGCTACGGCGGGTACGCCGCGGAATCCATCGTCTACGGGGAGACCACGACAGGGACGGCCCAGGACCTGAGGCAGGCCACGGATATCGCCCGCAAGATGGTCTGCGAATGGGGTATGTCCCCCACCATGGGCGCGGTCTCCTACGGGCAGGAGGACGAGCCGATTTTCCTGGGCAAGGAGATCGCCCGCCACAAGGATTATTCGGAGGAGACCGCCCGGAACATCGACGCTTCCATCCGGGCCATCCTGGATGAGGGGCGCGACAGGGCTCTGGCCATCCTGACGGATCACCGGGACCAGCTGGAAAGCCTGGCCCGGGAGCTCATCCAGAAGGAGACCCTGCAGGACGACGACATCCGGACCTTGTTGGGCTTCCCGGAGCGGGAGACCAAGGAGTAGCCATGCTTCGCGCCTTCGCGTCGGCGTTCCTGCTTTCGTGCGCGGCCTTCGCCGTATCCCAAGCCGCGCCGGTTCCCGATCTGAAGGTGCGCCAGGCCGCCTCCCGGGCAGCGGTGGAGAGGTCCGTCCGCGCCCTGGAAGCCGGGGATGCCCAAGCTGCCCGGGAAGCCGCGGACGAAGCCCGCTTCCTGGACCCGAACAATTCGGACGCCCGGTACCTGCTGGCCGCCGCGGATCTCCGGGCGGGTCGTCCGACCCCGGACGCGGAGGGTCAACTCCGGACGGCCCTGGCCGGCGGGACCTTCCTGTGGTATTCCGCGGACGACTCGGCACGGCTTTTGGCGCATATCCTGACCCGGACGAAGCGGTACGCCGACGCCCTGGCCCTTGTTTCCCGGCCCGGCTTGGCGGGAGATTCGGACGCCCTCTACCTGCGCGTCCGGGCCCTTCGGTTCCTGGGAGACTCCGAGGCGTTCCTGCGCGCCGTGGACGCGGGTCTGGACCGGTTCCCCTCGGACTCCCGGATCCCCCGGGAGCTCCTGGCCTTCGCGGCCCGGACGGACCGCACCGAGCCGATCGCCGCCCGGATTCGGCGGGTGGAGGCCCGTTTGGGGTATTACCGGTTCCTGGATCCGGAGATCCTGATTCTCCTGGCGCCCTTCCGAATCTCCGAGGAGGATCGGCGGGACCTGGTCCTGGAATACCGGGCCGCGGGCCGGCGGTCCCCCCGGGCGACGATCCTGGCCCTGGACCTGGGGATCCAGGACGATTCCGGTTCGGTTTCGGAGTTCTTCGCCTTCCCTTCCTTGTCCTGGGAGGACCTTAGGGATCTTCGCGGCCTCCTTAGAAGCGAAGAGGGTCGCTCCGCCTTCGCCGCCGCCTTTTCTCGGTATTCCGGCACCCTGGGAGGCGACTCCGACGGGGACGGGTACTTCGAAACCCGTTCGATCCTGCGGGACGGCGGGATCGAATCCTGGACCCTGGACTTCGATCAGGACGGAGAGGCGGAGCTGTCCTTGAAGTTCCAGGACGGCCTGCCCGTGTCCGGCCGCATGTCCCGTTCGGACGCGGAGGCGGTGTTTGAATACGGCGAGTACCCCTACCTGAACCGGGTCCTGTACCGGCTTCCCTCGGGTATACGGGAGTACCTTTTCTCTCCGGACGCTCTGTCCTTTTCCGCGGTGGAGCTCTATTCCGGACCCGGCAAGGGAACCGGGGAGGGCTTCGCGCCCAGGCGTACGGACCAGGCGTTCCCGACGGAGACCGCCTGCTCCTCCTCCGCATACCGTGTGACCTTCCGCCCTGCGGATCGATCGGCTCCAGTCCGCGTCACGGACCTGGATGGGGGGATCCCGGTGTACGGGCGGATCCGCACCTCCGACGGACGGGACGGGCTCCTGGTCTATCGGAACGGCATCCTGCAATACGAGCTTGCGGATATGGACGGAGACGGGCTTTTTGAGTCCCGCTTCCTGTACGACCGGAACCCCCAGGCTCCGGGCTCCGGCTCCGCCGAGGTTCCCTATCGATTCGAGGCCGATTTCGACCTGGACGGGGTGTTCGAGTACACCGAAACCCTCCGCTTCCCCTTCGAGCGAACCTGGGATTACGACGGGGACGGCCTCGCGGACGCTCGGGCTTCCGCCCTGGGAGGCGGCGGCGAACTGAGGGAGTTTTCCCGTCGCTTCGACGGCCGGCTGGATACCGCCGTGCTGGTCCGGGGAGGCAGGGTCGAGCGTGTCCTTCGGGCGGGGACGGAGCTTCCCCTGACCCCGGACTCGGGCGGAACCGTACTCTGGGTGGGATCGAAGCCCTTCGACTTCGGGACCGAGGTCCCTTCCCCGGGCGCCGGTCGGAGGGGAACCGTGCGCTACCGGGTAGTGCGGTTCGGGGAACAGGTCTTGGCGGAGATCGCGGAGTGAACGCCCGATCCTTCCCGGCCGTCGCGGTCCTGGCCGCGATCCTTTCCGCAGCCTGCGCTTCCGATCCGGAACCCCCGATAACACCCCGGTATGAAACCCTCAAGCTGGAGGAACTGGAAAAGCTGGCCGCCGCCGACCCTGCGGAGGGCATCGAAGCGGCCCTGAACATGCTGTCCGGTCCTTCGCTCTTGGCGGCGGACCAACTGGAAGCTTCGCTCCGGAAATCCGCGGAAGCCCTTGCCCGCAGGTACGAGTCCAGGATCGCCGCAGGGGACTTCGCGGGAGCGCGGGCGGACGGGAGGTCTCTGCGCTTCTTGGCGGAGGATCCCGCGACAGCGCCATGGCTTCCGGAAGGGTTCGCCCTGGACCGATCCGACGCGGAATTGACCTTCCGAATGGCCGAACGTCTCTGGGGAGAGGGCAAGGAAACCTCCAGCCTCTTCGTGTTCCTGGAAGCCCTGGACGCGGGGTACCGGGACGACGCGGCGCTCCGAACCTTCGCGGGCCGAGCGTACTCCCTGGGGAATCGCCAGGTTCTCAAGCGGATCGAGGCCGTATCCCCCTCGGCCCTGACCGCGGAAGCCCGCGAATGGGCTACCGGTTCCGTCTCCATGGCCGAGATGCGAACGGGGACGGTAACGATCTGGGTCAACCGCGGAATCCGGATAGAGCAGGGTATCGGAACCCCGGACCGGGGCATAGGCTCGGGTTTCTTTATCGACCGCCGGGGGTTCCTGCTGACGAACTACCATGTGATCTCCAGCGAGGTGGATCCCGAGTACGAAGGCTATTCCAGGCTCTACATTCGCCTGCCGGGCCAGACCACGGACCGTATACCGGCAAAGGTCGTGGGCTGGGACAGGGTTCTGGACCTGGCCCTGGTGAAGGCCGACGTGGAGCCCTCCTACGTCTTTTCCTTCACCGGGCGACGCGAGTTCGCCCCGGGTGACCGGATCTACGCGATCGGATCGCCCGTAGGACTGGACAACACCCTGACCGCGGGGATCGTCTCCGCGGTCGGCCGCCGGTTCCTTCCCCTGGGAGAGGTAATCCAGGTGGACGCCGCGGTCAACCCCGGGAATTCCGGGGGACCCCTGCTGGATGCGGAGGGGGAGCTCGCGGGGGTCGTCTTCGCCGGGCTGCCCCGCTACCAGGGCCTCAACTTCGCGGTTCCCGCCGCGTGGGCGGTCCGGATCCTGCCGGATCTCTTCCAGGGAGGGGAGGTCCGCCATTCCTGGCTCGGCATCGCCGCGTACGAGAGCCGGGACGGGCTGTCGGCGGTATACCGCCACCCGGACGGGTCCCCGTCCGCACCCCCCGCCGGAGACCTGGTCCGGCTCGCGGGCACTGCTTGCAAGACCCTTTCGGAAGCCCAGGCGGTCCTCTTGTCCTACGATCCCGGGACCCTGGTTCCTGTGGACGTCCGGTCCGGAGGGAGTATCCGGCGGTCCTGGATACTCCTCCGACCGCGGCCCTTTTCCCCCGGGGAGATCGCCGTGCGCAGGGACATCAAGGAGCGACTGCTGGCCCCGTTCTTCGGCATGCAAGTCACAAGCACAGGAAGGAATTCCTACGTCATCGACCGGGTGCTTCCCGGAACGATCGCGGACGAGGCGGGACTGTCCGAGCGGGACCCCCTGGTCATCAAGGACATCCAGGTCAACAAGGAAAACCGCGCCCTCTTCATGAGCCTGTACGTCAAGAAGCGCAAGGCGGGATTCCTGGAGAGCCTTATCCAGATCGCCTCCACCCTGGACCTGGATTCCTTCCTCTAAGGCTTGTAGGATCCCGAGAATCCGTTATAGTAAAACAAGACCAAGGGAGGTTCGGTATGGCGAAGGATCCTGTACCCTCCGAAATCGCTCCTTCCGGGAAACTCTTCATCGACACCGCTTCCGATCTGCACAGAGCCTTGACCAAGGCCTTCTCGAAGAAGGGTCCGATCGTATTCCGGTGGGACGGGGTGGAGGATGTGGATGTTCCCCTCATTCAACTCCTTTACGCCGCCCGGAAGGAAGCCCGGCGGACGGGAAGGGAATTCCGCTTCACCGGAGTCGTGAAGGATCGCGTCGCCAACCGCCTGAACACGGCGGGCTTCGTCTCGGTCCTGCCGCTGTCCGGCGAGGAGCTGGAATCGAACCTGGTGGGCTACTAGGAGATCCTGATGCTGGATAAGTTCAAGGACAGTTTTCGAGAGGAAGCCGAGGAGCTCCTGGGACAGCTTGAATCCACCCTCCTGGAGCTGGAGGACACCCCGACGGACGCGGAACTCCTGAACGCCGCATTCCGGGCCATCCACACGGTCAAGGGTTCCGCGGGCATGTTCGGGTTCGACGAGATCGCACGGTTCACCCATGACCTGGAGAACGTGCTGGACAAGGCGCGGTCCGGGGTAGTCCCCATATCCAAGGACTTCATCGATCTCGCGCTTCGGGGTCGGGACCACATCCGGGTTCTCTTGTCTTCCGGCGAGGACCTGAGCGAGGACCTTCGCGGCATGACGGACGCCTTGATTGAGGAATGTCGTACAATGGCGGCCCGGGCCGATGCGGCGCTTCCTCGGACTCCGGAGTCCGCTCCCGCTGCGGCATCGCCGGGAACGGGCGAAACGCCCGCGATGAAGGAGGCCGGGACCCCCGGCGCGTCGTCCGCAGGCGAGAGGACCTATTCCATACGCTTCCGGCCCGGACCGGACATATTCCGCAACGGAACCCGGCTCTTGTCCCTTTTGGCGGACCTGTCCGAGCTCGGGGAGGCGACCTTGGTGCCCCATGTCCACGATATTCCCGGGCTGTCCGAGATCGATCCGGAGAGATGCTACTGCTCCTGGGAAGGTTTCCTGACCACCCGGGCGGACAAGAACGCCATCCGGGACGTCTTTATTTTCGTGGAAGGCGATTCCTCCCTGACGATCGAGGAGATCGAGGAAGCCCGCATCAACGACGCTCGGACAAAACGGCTGGGAGAGCTTTTAGTCCAATACCAACACGTCCCCCCCGCCGAGATCACCCAGGCCCTCTCCTCGCAGAAAAGGCTGGGTGAGATCCTCATCGAAAAAGGCATAATCTCCCAGGATACCCTGGACGCCACCCTGGCCGGGCAGAACCACGCGAGGAAGATCCAGGACAAGACCTCGGAGGCCGGGGGAGCCCTGGCTTCCGTTCGGGTAGCCAGCGAGAAGCTGGACCAGATGGTGGATCTGGTGGGCGAGTTGGTCACTCTTCAAGCTCGACTGGCCCGGACCTCCCTGGATCTGAAGGACGGATCCCTGGCTGCCATTTCGGAGCAATTCGAGCGAATGATCTCCCAGCTCCGGGACAACACCATGAGCATCCGGATGCTTCCCATCGGCAGCACCTTCAACAAGTTCCGCCGGGTCGTTCGGGACCTGTCTACGGAACTGGGGAAGGAAGCGGACCTCCTGACCGAGGGCGCGGACACCGAGCTGGACAAGACGGTGATCGAACGGCTGAGCGATCCCTTGGTGCATATTATCCGTAATTCCCTGGACCACGGCATCGAGCCTCCCGAGGAGAGGGAGGCGGCGGGGAAGCCTCGCAAAGGCACCATCCTGTTGAGGGCTCTCCATTCCGGGGCGTACGTGCTCATTACGGTGAAGGACGACGGAGCCGGCCTGAACGCGGAGGCGATCCGAGCCAAGGCCCTGGAGCGGGGAATCATAGCCCCGGGGCAGGAATTGACCGAGGCGGAATTGAATCAGTTGATCTTCCATCCCGGATTCAGCACCGCCAAGAAGGTGACCAAGGTTTCCGGCCGGGGCGTGGGCATGGACGTGGTCAAACGGGAGATCGATTCCCTGGGCGGGACGGTGATGATCAGGACCGATCGGGGGCGGGGCACCGAGATGACCCTGAAGATCCCCCTGACCCTGGCCATCATCGAGGGACTCCTGGTGGTCGTCGGGGGCGAATACTACGTGCTGCCCTTGTCCTCCGTGGACGGCTGCATCGAGATTCCCAAGGAAGAACTTCGCATGGTCGGCGAACGCAGGATCATTCCGTACCGCGGGGACCTCCTGCCCTTCGTGGACCTAAGGTCGTTCTTCGAGGTTCCCGGCG
>JAAYUR010000177.1 GCA_012517645.1 Treponema sp. | reverse complement strand
TTTTTTATTCTCTTTTCTTCTCCGTGTTCTCCGTGTCCTCCGTGGTGAGTCCCGGAACCTTCTATTTCTTTCTTCTGGAGTTTACGAAGCGGGAGAAGTCGCTGATGTTCCGGACCACCACCCGGTCGGGGTAGAGCTCCACCCTACGCTGGTTGACGAAGTGCCCCAGGATGGTCTGGACCTCGGAAGCCCCCATGCCCGCCCAGTGCGCCACGTCCTCGATGGTCACCCGGAACTCCCGCTTTTCCCCGTCCTGCTCGGCTCCGGCGGTGGCGGCGGCCTGGGTCTCGGCCAGCATCAGGAAGACGTCGGCCACCCGCGCCTGGGGATCCTCCAGGGTCAGGATCATGAACCTGCGCTTCTTGTCGTAGATTCGCTTGGTGAAGAGCTTGAGGAGCCGAAGGGCTATCTGGGGATTGCCCATCATGAGGACTTCGAAGTTGGCCCGGTTGAACTCCAGGACTCGGACCGTATCCACGGCTATGGCCGTTGCGGAGCGGGGAGTGCCCTCCAGGATGGCCATCTCCCCGAAGATCTCCGGGGGCTGGAGGACGTCGATGGTCTTCTCGATGTCCCCCACGATCTTGGCGATACGCACCTTGCCCGACTGGATGAGGTAGAAGGAATCCCCGGGCTCGTATTCCGCGAAGATGATCTCTCCGGCCTGGTAGGTCCGCGCGAAGCGGGTGAACGTGGAGAGGTCAGCCATTCTGGCCCTCCTCCAGGCTGCGCAGGGCCTTTTTAGCGCGGATATAGGTGGAGTTGTCCTCGTCCTTTTCCATGGTCAGGATCTTCCGGAAGAACCCCTTGGCCCGCTCGATGTCCCCTTTCTTGGAATAGGACTGGCCCAGGTAATAGAGGATGTCCGCCAGGTCCGGATGCTTGGGGTAGGTCTGGACCATGCGGGTGAAGTGGGCTATGGCGGCGTCGTACTGTCCCAGCATGAAGACGCTCCGCCCCATGTCGTAGGCGGCCTTGACCACGTATTCGGGATCCTGGTTCGCCTCCACGATTCGCTTGAACTCCCCCAGGGCTTCCTTGTACTTCTCCTGGGAGAAGAGGCTCACGGCGTTATAGTACTCCTTGGCCGTGTCCGAAAGGGCCTGTCCGGCCTGGGGCCGCAGGGTGTCGGCGGGCTTGGCGGGGGCGGGGCCGGGTTTCGCCGGCAGGGCGGCCGCGGGCATGCCCGCCACGGTCGGAGAGGGGCCCTTGCCGTCCCCGTACTTGACCAGGCAGCTCTCCGCGGTCTCCAGGTTCTTGCTGGCAGCGTCCGCGAGCTTTCCGGCGGGGTAGTAGGTCAGGTATCGGCTGAAGACGTACTTGGCCTGGGAGTACATCCGGTTCTTGAGGTAGTACTCTCCGGTGCGGAACAGGCCGCTCTCCGGGCTCAGGGTCTCCTGCTTTTCCATCAGGTTCTCGACCTGCTTGTGGATGCGCCGGAGCTGGTTGGAGAACACCCGGAGCATCTTCAGGATGATGCGGGTGTTGGCGGAGACGAACTGCTCGAATTCGGGAACCGTGAAGATCAGGACCTGGGCGTCGGACACCACCGCGGCGTTCTCCTCCCGGGGGTACTTGCCCAGGGCGCTCTTGACGCCGAAGAACTCGCCGGTCTGGATCACTTCCCGCAGGTCCTTGCCGGTTTCTATATCCGTATAGTTCACCACTACCTGGCCGGATTGGAGGATGTAGATCTTGTCGCTGATCACGTCCCCCTGGAAGTAGATGACCGAGTTCGCGCGGTAGTTGGCTGCCTTCGGCATTGCTCCTCACTCCACTCTCGCCGTCTTGCGGCGTGCGGTAGCAGTATAGTGGACGTCCGCGGAGTTTTCCACCCGATCCGCCGAGTTTTCCGGCATCACGGCTCGAAGGGGAGGTAATCCAGCTTCTTTGCGAAGCCGATGGCCTTGCGGACCTCCCGGTACAGGGCCGCGGGCGCTCCGCGAACGTGGACCTTCCGGCCGCCGATGGAGACGGTCTCGTACCCCCTGGAGAGGATCGGCCGGAAGGGTTCCGCCAGGGCGTCCTCCACCAGGAGGGGCACGCCCTCCAGGGTCAGCAGCCGGATGTCCTTGGGTTCCGCCCGGGCCAGGGATTCGTAGGGGTCGTCGTGGACGGCCTTCAGCACCAAAAGGTCCGCGGACTTGCCCGCGTCCAGGGAGCCCGTCCGGTCCCGGATTCGGAAGGCTTTGGCGGGGTTGACGGTCACCATGGAAAAGAGAGTCTTGGCGGACAGGTCCGTTCCGTACATGTCCCGATAGACCTTGCGGGCGAATTTCATCTCCGAAAGGAGGTTCGCGGATCCCGTGTGGGTGGAATCCGTGCCCAGGCAGACGTTGACCCCCGCCTCCAGGAATTTCCGGATCTTGCAGGTGACGTTGAACATGAGCATGTTCGAGGCGGGGCACCAGGAGATCGAAGCCCCGGCCTTGGCCGTCTTCGCTATATCCTGGTCGGAAAACCCTATGCAGTGGATGAATACGTCGTGTTCGTCCAGGCAGCCCAGGCGCTCCAGGATGCCGATCCCGTCCTGGGATTCCGGATCGAATCCCTCTTCCAGATGGGTGATGAAGGGCCAGTTCCGCTCCACCGCGCGCTTGTGCTCGATCTCGATGCCGTCCCCCCACTTGAGGTCGAAGGAGGAGCATTCATGGGCCAGGGTGTATTCCCCGATCACCCGGATGGGCAGGCGGGGCAGGAAGGGTTCGTTGATCTCGTGGGGGAAGTGATCGTTGGCCGTGGCCACTCCGCTGAAGAGGTTCTTGTAGGAGGAGAGGAAGTACATCTGCTCGACGGTGATGTTGGCCCTCTCCTTGTACACCGGGGAGGCCTTGAGGTCGTTGTCCCAGGGACTCCAGTTGATGTAGAAGGCATCCCCGGGCGGACCCACCTGGGGCACGTAGTTGCCCCGGAAGTGGTCGTGGATGTTCACCAGGGCGGGATACAGGAAGGACGAACCGCCCAGGTCGATCTCGGGACCGGAGGCCTTTCCGGCCGAGATTTTCCCGGACTGGACGCTCAGGTTCCCGCGTTTCGTGCTTGTCTCGTACACTATCGCGGCGGCATTACGTAGGGAATAGGCTTCCACGCTCGTCCTCATGGTTATGATCCTATCGCGGGTTGTTCGAGTCTTCCCTTCATTCTCGGCCGATACGGGAGAAAAGTACAGAGGCAATCAAGGGATGGGCCGATCGGGAACCGGACGCCGGGGACGCTCAAATACGGTTCACCTGTTTGGCGTAGATCCAGTAGTCGTTTCCGGGCCCGTAGAAATCCGGGATGTGGCCGAGGATCTCGAAGCCCCGGGCCGTGAAAAAACCCGGTTCCACGGCGTTCTCCTTCATGGAGGACACCTCCACCCGGATCATCGCCGACCGGACGGAGGACAGGATCTCCTCGGTCAGGAGCTCCAGAAGCTTGTCCGCGGCGCCCTTGCCCTTGTAGTCCCGACCCACAAGGAAGGTGTGGATGTCGAAGGTCGATGTCGTATTCGAGGCGCGCTGGAATAGACAGAACCCCGCGGGCTCCCGGCTGTCCCGGACCTCCACCAGGGAGAACGGGCTGCCGGGACGGGACTTCCAGGATTCCAGAGTGTCGATGAGAATATCCAGCTCGATATCCTTGTAGACGCCGGATTCCAGGGCGAGCTGTTCGTAGTCGCGCGTTTCCATCATGGATGAAGAACCTCGGTCGAAATCCTGTATCGGGACACGGATCGGGCCCCGATTTTCGAGGATATACCATAGCACGGACTTGAACACCGATGTCAAACGAAAACGGCGTTTCCCGGTCCGGGAAACGCCGTTTTCATGCTCTAATTTACCTTTTGCCTCGGATTAGCGGATATTCAGCCCCAGGAAAGGCTCGAAGGAATAGGTCTTGCCGGCCTCGAAGTCGAAGCTCGTCTCGAAGG
>JAAYUR010000414.1 GCA_012517645.1 Treponema sp. | reverse complement strand
TTCGGTCCGGATCCGGGTTCGTCCGCCTCGAGCGTGCCCAGCACGGAGGGAACGCCTCCGATCCTCTCCTCCCGGGGCGTGGAACTGCTGCGAAGGACCGATCGCGGGGAGGAACCCCTCGGGAGGGGCGATCTCCGGCTATTCCGGGACGCCCTGGTCTTCCGCCCCTCGAGGGTCGGGGGCGCCGCGGTCTTCGATCCGGTTCGGGTTCTCTATTTTGTGGATCATTTCAACGTCTACAGCGAATTCTCCTACGGACGGTTCCGGTACAAGCTATGCTTCCGGGGAGGAAACGCGTATAAATGGATAGTAGCCCTGGAAGCGCTCCGGGGCACAGGAGTACCGACATGAGCCTTTCCAAGTTCCTGCAGAGCGGGATTATGCCCCTGTTCGTACGTTTCGCGCCGTCCGCCCTCGGACGGGCCGTGTTCCAGTTCCTCGGGAATCTGTACTACAACTTCGCCAACCGGAAAGAGCGCCGCCTCATCCGCCGCAACGTCCGGGACCTTCTACGGACGGCATGGAACAAGGAGGGCGGCACCGTGACCGGGGCGGTCTTCGAGGGGATCTTCGACCACTACTACGAAAAGCTCCTCCTGGCGGCCAAGCCCGCGAACTACCTGGAGAAGTTCCTTCGGCGCCGGGTGGCTCTGGTCCACGAGGACGTGATCCGGCGTTCCCAGGAGCGCGGCAAGGGAACCCTTCTGGTCACGGCTCACTGGGGGGCGGAGGAGCTCATCCCCGCCATCCTCTACCTTCGGGGCTACCCGGTCACGGTGATCCTGGAGACTTCCACGGAACGTCTTCGGAAGATCCTGGAGACCCAGACCGCGGGCCGGGACGTGGAGCTCCTCTTCGCCTCGGACCCGGAAGGGGTGCTCGGGAAGATCCTGGACGCCCTGGCCCGGGGCCGGATCCTCGTGACGCAGTGCGACGAAGTGGACGCCTGGCGCCGCCGCCGCAACCGCACGATCCAGCTCTTCGGGCATACCCTCTTCTTCGACCACACCCTGGACTTCATAGCCCACCGCTCGGGCGCTTCCGTGGCCGCGGTCTTCTGCCGACGCTTCCCGGGCCTGCGGTACCGCCTGATCTGCGAGGAGATCGCGCCGGACGGGGCGGCGGCCCAGGACGTGGCCCGGCGCTCCCTGTCCCTCTGGGAACGCTACACCCTGGAGGCCCCGGAGCAGTGGCACCAGTGGAAGAAGTGGGCGGAAATGAAAGTAATCTGAAAAGCGCGGATTTCCGGATCTCACCACGGAGTACACGGAGAACACGGCATGGAATTGATCAATAACGGACAAGATGAATAAGATTTATAAAAGATAGACAGGATCAATCTAGAGTTTTTTGTACTATTCATACTGGTTATCGGTCCTTAATCCTGTCTATCTTGTCCGTTCTATGGTTCCAGGGGGTATTCTCCGTGACCTCCGTGGTTGAATCCAGAAAAGGTCATCGGGTCAAATTCTTTGCGGTTCCGCGGATTCGCGATATACTCATATTCATGAAAGCGAAGTTGTTCGTATTGGTGTTCGCGGGATGCGCCTTCCTGGCCGCCGCCCAGCAGGTCGTGCAGGTGGACTGGGTGGAGGGAAACGTGGAGCGCATGGTCGGGTCCGCCTGGCGCGCCGTCGACATCGGCGACAGCTTCGGCACGGACACAACCCTCCGGCTCGCCAAAGGAGCCTCCGCGGAGCTCAGCTCCGGGGGCGTCCGGGTACGCCTGACAGCACCGGGGACCTACAAGCTCGCCGAGGCTTTCACCAAAGCCAAGGGCGGGTCTCCGGCCTCGGACACGGCGGCCAAGATCGCCAAGCTGGCGGGAAAGGGCGACTACAACCTGGTAACCGCCACCACGGCCGGCGTACGGGGGGAGTTGCAGGGAGGGCCTCCTCCGACCAGCCTTCAGTGGGATGAGGGGCAGGATCCGGCGTCTTCCGGGACGGGCGGGAGTGCGGAACCCGAGGATCCCTACACCCCCGTTATAGCGCTTTACAACCAGGGGAATTTCCAGCAAGCCGCCAAGGCCGCCCGGGACTTGCGCTTGTCCGCCGCCCCTCAAGCCGCGTTCCGTTCCGCGTATTGGGAGGCCGCTTCGTTTTACGCCCAGGGCCTGGCCCTTCCCGCGATTCGAACGCTGGAGAAGGCAACGCGGGAACCCTCCGCCCCGGAGTACCGGGCCGCGGACTTCCTGGCCGCCCGGATCTGGATGGATTTGGCCGATTGGAACAAGGCCCTGGCGGCCCTGGGTCGGTACGGCTCCCCGGAAGCCCCCTTGGAGGATCGCCAGGCGTCCCTGATCCTTTCGTCGGTGTGCTACGATTCCCTGAAGAAAAAGGCCGATTCCCGGAAGGCCCTGGAGGCCGCCTTGGCCCTGGATCCGGCCAGCGACTTGGGCAAGGAAGCCGCCGCCCGGCTGGGGAGGTGATTCCCGGAATCACCACGGAGAGCATAAAAAAAGGACGGCCTCGGCCGTCCTTTTTTATGGCAACGAAGCCCTGCGGGCTTCGTCGACCATCTTGAAAACCCGATTTCGACAGTAGAGATGTGGCTTCTGCGGAAATTCGACGAACGCCAGTTCGTCGCCGCAAGGACGGCCGCTACGGCCGTCCTTGCGCGGCTTCCCCCAGATACGCCGCCCGCACCTTGTCGTCCGCCAGGAGTTCCTTCCCCGGGCCCTGGAGGGTGATGCGGCCGGTCTCCAGGACGTAGGCGTAGTCCGCCACCTCCATGGCGGCCTTGGCGTTCTGCTCCACCAGCAGGACCGTGGTCCCCGCCTTGTTGATCTGCCGGACGATGTCGAAGATCATCTTGACTACCAGCGGGGCGAGCCCCAGGGAGGGCTCGTCCATCATGAGCAGGGCGGGACGGGTCATCAGGGCACGGCCCACGGCCAGCATCTGCTGCTCTCCTCCGGAGAGGGTGCCGCCCTTCTGCTTCATCCGCTCCTTGAGCCGGGGGAAGAGTCCGAAGACCTTCTCCCGGTCCGCCGCGATCTCGGCCTTGTCGTTCCGGGCGTAGGCTCCCAGGGCCAAGTTCTCGTCCACCGTCAGGTTGGGAAAGATTCTCCGGCCTTCGGGTACTAGGACGACGCCCTTCTCGACGATGTCCTTCACGGGCTTGCCCGTCAGGGCCTCGCCGTTCCAGGAGACGGAACCGGAGGAGGCCTTCACCAGGCCCACGACGGCCTTGAGGGTGGTGCTTTTCCCGGCCCCGTTGGCTCCGATCAGGGTCACGATCTTGCCGTCCGCGACTTCCAGGTTGATGCCCTGCAGGGCGTGGATGCCTCCGTAATGCACGGAGAGGCTGTCGATCTTGAGCATCAGTCCACCCCCAGATAGGCTTCGATGACCTTCGGATTCTTCTGGATCTCCTCCGGCGTCCCGTGGGCTATGGTGACCCCGTAGTCCAGGACGTACATCCGGGAACAAACCCCCATGACCACCTGCATGTGGTGTTCGATCAGCAGGATGGTCAGGTCGAACTTGTCGCGGATCTGGACGATGAAGTCCATGAGCTCCAGGGATTCCTGGGGGTTCATGCCCGCGGCGGGCTCGTCCAGCAAAAGCAGGGCCGGTTTGGTCGCCAGGGCTCGCACGATCTCCAAGCGCCTTTGTTTCCCGTAAGGAAGGGAGACCGCGGACTCCGCGGCCTGGTCGGCCAGGCCCACGGATTCCAGCAAGGACATCGCGAACTCATGGGCTTCCCGGTTCTTTCGCAGGTAGCCGGGGGTGTGAAGGACGGAGGTGAAGAAGTTCACCCCCATCCGGAGGTGGCAGGCGACCAGGACGTTTTCCAGTACGTTCATTTCCTTGAAGAGGCGGATGTTCTGGAAGGTCCGGGCGATTCCCAGGTCCGTGATCCTGTGGGGAGGGGCGCCCGTCACGTCCTTGCCCCTGAAAAAGATGCGGCCCTCCGAGGGAGTGTAGACCCCGGTGATCATGTTGAAGGCCGTGGTCTTTCCCGCCCCGTTCGGGCCGATCAGCCCCACGATCTCGTTCTTTTCGATCGCCATGTTGAGGTCCGCCACGGCGGTCAAGCCCCCGAAGCGGATGGTCATGCTATCCGTGCGCAGCATTACGCGGCCCCCTTCCCGCCGTTCTTCCTTCGCGGCAACAGGCCCGCGGAGGACAGCATGTCCCAGGAGAACTCCTTGTTTCCCATAAGCCCCCGCTGGCGGTACAGGACCACCAACATCAGCAGGATGGAGAAGATGACCATCCGCAGTCCCGGCAGGCCGTTGGTCTTGATGAACAGGAAGTTCATGGGCATGTCCAGGAATCGAAGGGCCTCCATCAGGACCGTCACGATGATCGCGGCGAATACGGAACCCGTGATGGAGCCGTTTCCCCCCAGGACGACGATCAGAAGGATGTTGAAGGTCAGGGTCAGGATGAACATCTTGGGGTCGATGGTCGTGATCATGTGGCCCAAAAGGGCGCCCCCGACGCCGGCGAAGAAGCTGGAGGTCACGAAGGAGACGATCTTGACCCGGGCCACGTGGACCCCCATGGCCTCCGCGGCGACCTCGTCGTCCCGGACCGCCTTCATCGTCCGCCCGTAGCTCGACCGGAGCAGAAGAACCATGAACAGGACCGTGAAGGCCGCTATGCCCCAGACCACCCAGGTGGTGGAATACTTCGGGATGCCCTTCAGCCCCTGGGCCCCGTTCGTCAGGGTCTGGGCGTTCGTAATAAGGACCCGGATGATCTCGGAGAACCCAAGGGTGGCGATGGCCAGGTAATCGTCCCGGAGGCGCAGGACCGGGGCTCCGATCAGGAAGCCCACGAAGCCCGCCGCGGCTCCCGCGGCCAGGAGGGCCAGGAGGAAGGGCAGCTGGACGTCCTTGAGCCAGGGCACCACCGGCGCCAGGAAGAAATTCATCTCCTTGAGGGTCGGGGACATGGTCAGGAGGGCGCTTACGTAGGCTCCCACGGCCATGAAGCCCGCGTGCCCCAGGGAGAAGAGCCCCGTGAACCCGTTCACGAGGTTCAGGGAGAGGGCCAGAATGATGTAGATGGCCGAGAGGTTCAGGATCCGGACCGCGAAGGGGCCCAGGTAGGCGTCCCCGACCGCGATCAGGACGGCGAGGAAGGCGAGCCCCGCGAGATTGCGGATCCAGTTCCGGGAAAGGTTGTTCAGTTTCATGGCTACACCTTCACCGTCTGGGCCTTGCCCAAAAGGCCCGCGGGCTTGACCAGGAGCACTACGATCAGGAGCACGAAGGCGAAGGCGTCCCGGTAGCCGGTCAGTTCGGGCAGGAAGGCCACGATCATGATCTCGATGATCCCAAGAAGGAAGCCTCCCAGGACCGCGCCGGAAATGTTGCCGATGCCGCCGATGACCGCCGCGATAAAGCATTTTAGTCCGGGCATCACGCCCATGAGCGGGTTCAGCTGGGGATACTTCATGGTCCACATGATCCCGCCCAGCCCGGCCAGGAGGGATCCGATGCCGAAGGTGAAGGAGATGGTCCGGTTGACGTCCACCGCCATGAGCCGGGCCGCGTCCAGGTCCGTGGACACGGCGCGCATGGCCAGTCCCGTCTTGGTGCGGTTGACGATCCACAGGAGGATGAAGAGGCTGACGAAGGTGATGACGGGTATGAAGAGGCTGACCGAGAGAATGGAGACGGAACCGAACTTCACCACCGTGTCGAACAGGGGGATGCTGGCGAAGCTCTTGGGACGTCCCCCGAAGATGACGATGCCCAGGTTCTCGATCAGGAAGGACGCGCCGATGGCGCTGATCATCACGGAGATCTTGGGGGAGTCCCGAAGGGGTCGATAGGCCACCCGCTCCAGACCGATGCCGAACAGGGCTGTCAGCCCGATGGCCACGATGAAGGCGGCCCACCAGGGCATCAGAAGAAGTGAGATCGCGTAGAACGCGAAGTAGGGGCCCAGCATGAATACGTCGCCGTGGGCGAAGTTGATGAGCCTGAGGATGCCGTAGACCATCGTGTAGCCGATCGCTATCAGGGCGTACAGGCTTCCTAGGCTGAGCGCGTTGGCGAGCTGCTGGAAGAAGGTGGACAACTCCATGGTACGGATCCTTTATCGGACAGAATAAAAAGGCCCGCGCCGGCGGCCGGATGGCGGTCCCGTAGCGCGGGCTCAGTCGCGGCCGGATCCGGACCTCAGTCCGGTTCCGGCCTTCCGTACGGATACGCTTACGGATTGACCGTGGTCTTGTAGACGAACTTGCCGTCCTTGACTTCCTTGATCACCGCGCTCTTGATCGGGTCCCCGTTGGCGTCCAGGGTGACGTAGCCCGCGGCGCCCGCGAAGCCCTTGGTAACGGCGATGGCGTCCCGGATCTTGACCGGATCGATCGAGTCGGCGCGCTTGATCGCGTCGATGGCCAGGAGGTAGCCGTCGAAGCCCAGCACCGCGGTGCCCGAGGGGAGCTTGCCGTACTTCTTCTGGTACTCCTCCACGAAGGTCTTGGAGAGCGGGGTGAGGGGGGCGTCGTTGTCGAAGAAGGCGGACATGACCGCGCCTTCCACGGCCTGCTTGCCCACGTTCACGAACTCCGCGATCTCCCAGGTGTCGCCGCCCAGGAAGGGGGCGGTGATCCCGAGCTCACGGGCCTGCTTGATGATCAGGGCGCTCTCGGTGTAGTTGCCGGGGGCGAAGATGACGTCCGGCTTCAGGCTCTTGACCTGGGTCAGCTGGGCGGAGAAGTCCTGGTCGTTGGTGTTGTAGTTGAGCTCCGCGAGGATGGAGTTGGGGTCCCCGGTCAACTGCTTGAAGGCGTCCACGAAGAACTTGGCCAGGCCCACGGAGTAGTCGTTGGACACCTCGCGGATGATGACGGCCTTCTTGGCCTTGACGTCCTTGAAGGCGTAGTTGGCCATGACGGTGCCCTGGAAGGGATCCAGGAAGCAGACCCGGAAGTAGAAGTCGTTGTCCTTGGTCACCAGGGGGTTCGTGCAGGAAAGCCCGATGGCGGGGATCTTCTTCTCCTTGAAGATCGGGCCGGCGGCCATGGAGAGCCCGGAACCCCAGGATCCCAGGACCACGTTCACCTTGTCGCTGTCCACCAGGCGCTGGCCGGCGTTGGCGGCCTCGACCTTGTCGGACTTGTTGTCCGCGATGACCAGCTCGACCTTGTACTCCTTGCCGCCGACGGTGACGGTGGGATACAGGCTCTGGGCCAGGCGGATGCCGTCCAGTTCCTCGGCGCCGCCGGCGGCGTTGGCGCCGGTGAGGGGCTCGAAGACTCCGAATTTGACTACGTTGGAGTCTTGCTTCGCGGGACCTTTGCCGCCGCACCCGACCAGGGCCAGGGCGACCAGGACCGCGAAGATGACCGCATATCGCTTCATAGTTGCCTCCTTGTGAGCGATGTTCTGCGAAGTTGGATGAATCATCGTAACCTTGAATTCGATAAAAGTCAAACCGTTTTTTTTAATAGAAACGATGTCTCTATTGTCAAAATAAAACGGCCCTTGAACGTTCCGGCAATGCGATCATCTTGTTCGGGCAACGATGCCCGCCCCGCGCTCCTTCGATCCCGCAGATTTCCGGAATCCGTTGATCCTCGGGTCGGATAGAAGTATATTTCTTACCATGAAGCTAAAGAAATATACGGCCCGGGCTGCCTATATCGGATGGCTGGGCCTAGTGTCCCTGGCCGCGGTTTCCTGCCTGGCCGGAAGACCGGAAGGCCCGGCGGATTCCGGAGCCGAGACGAACAGCGACGACCGGAGCCTTAGGCCCCAAGCCGTATCGGACCCCAAGGGAGGAACCCTCGTGATCAAGAAAGCCGCGGACCCCTCGAACGTCTGTTTCATACCCTCCGAAGAAGTTCGAGCCCGGCTGGGCGACGAAGCCTATGCCGTGGTGGCCAAGGGCGCCACGGAACCGCCTTTCCAGAACGCCTACTGGAACAACCATGCCCCGGGGATCTACGTGGACGCCGTGGACGGGACCCCCTTGTTCACGTCCAAGGAAAAGTACGACTCCGGAACCGGTTGGCCCTCCTTCTGGTCTCCGATCGATCAAGGTCGACTGGAGCTCGTGGAGGATCTGTCCTACGGGATGCGGCGCATCGAAGTCCGGTCCAAGTCCACGGGCGCCCACCTGGGCCACGTCTTCGACGACGGACCTGCCCCCACGGGCCTGCGGTACTGCATGAACTCCGCCTCCCTTCGATTCATACCGAAGGAAGCCTTGTCCAAGGAAGGCTATCCCGAGCTCGCCAGACTCTTCGAGTGACGGTCCCTGAGGATCCCGGGGCGCGCGCAACCGAACGGTCAATCCGCTGTCCAACCGGGTGAGCGCGTCCCGGGCCGGCCTTCCGTACGGCATCCCGCGGGGCGGGATCGGAGGCGCTCGATTCCGTCC
>JAAYUR010000444.1 GCA_012517645.1 Treponema sp. | reverse complement strand
GCTCAAATCCGCGCCGGAAGCGCCGGCGGACTTGTACTCCGGCGACCGCGCTCCCGGCTCCGTGGCGATCCGGACGGTCAAGCGTTCCACCCTCATCCTCCCTCTACGGACAATCCCAGGGACCGCAGGACCCTGTACCCGGTCCGGCCGTAGGCAAGGACTCCGAGGGGACCCCGGAATATCATGTCCCGGACTGCCGAAACGCGGTCGGAGTCCACCCGAAGAATCCCGTCGCAGAATACTTCGTACGGCTCCGCGCGGCCGAACCTGAGAACTTGACGGGCCAGGGTCCGCATCCTGGTCTCCGTATCGTCCGCGGCGACCAGATCCTGGCCGTGGATATGGGCCGCGGCCTCCGAGACCTCCTCCTCCGTGAGCCCCCGCACGCGCAAATCCTCGAGTTCGACTCGTATCATATCCCAAAGCCGAGGGAAATTGGAGGGTGACGAGGCGGCGGTGACGTAGAAGATTCCGAATTCCCGGGCGCCGACGTAGGAAGAGCCGATGGAGTAGCACAGGCCTCGGGCTTCCCGGATATTCTGGAAAAGCCGGGAGCTGGAGGATTCCCCGAAGGCGCAGGTCAATACGTCCAATGCGGCCAGATCCTCCCGGGACAATCCGGCGGGAAGCTCGAAACCCGATACCAGGTATACCTGCCCGGCCCGGGTCGAACGGAACCAGGCTCCCGGATGGAAGTCCGGTCGAGGGAGAGTCGGCATCCGCCGGCCCCCGTGGACGCCTTCCAGGGCGGAATCCAGGGCGGCCTCGAACAAGTCCGGATCGAAGCGGCCCGCGGCCGTCACGGTGAGGTTGGAGGGAACCAGATTCTCCCGGTAGAAGCGGAGTAGTTCGGTTCGGTCGATCCGTTCGATGTCCTCGGGCTCCCCGGCCACCCGCCGGGCCAGAGCATGGCCCGCCCAGACCCTGGCATGGAACTCGTCCGCCGCGTCCTCCTCCGGATCGTCCCGTGCGGCGAGTACTTCGGAGCGGATCACGTCCCGCTCCTTGGAGAACTCCTCCTCGTCGAAACGGGACCGGAACGCCATGTCCGCCAGGAGCTCGACGGCGAGAGGCCAGCGGTCCGAGGGGAGGGTGCAGTGTATGCAGAGGGCCGTCTTCTCCGTGAAGGCGTTCAAGTAGCCGCCGGCGCGTTCGGCCTGCCGGGCCAGAGTCCGGGCGTCCCGGGTGGAAGTTCCCTTGAAGAGCATGTGCTCGACGAAATGGGTGAACCCGCGCTCGGACTCCGTCTCCGCACCGGAACCTACGGGAAACCAGAATCCTACGGTGACGGAATGGGACGCGGGCACAGGCTCAAGCGCGGACGCCGCCCCGCTCGGCCTAAGGGTCTGCCGGATTTCCATGCGCCGCCTCTGGATTAAAATCGCGGCCGGGCAACGGATCCCGGCCGCGCGTATGGAACCGCCTAGCGGCGGCTCGGGTCTGCGGGCGCGGAGCCGTCCCCTTTCGAAGCTCCCGTTTCCTCAAGGGCGTCGATGTAGGAAAGGTTGAGCCTTCCCATCTTGTCCACCTCGAGGAGTTTCACGTCCACCTTCTGGCCTTCCTTGAGCACATCGGTGACCGCGTTGACCCTGTGCCGGGCTAGGCGGGAAATGTGGCAGAGGCCCTCCTTGCCGGGCATGATCTCGATGAACGCGCCGAAGTCCATGATCTTCTTCACCGTTCCATGGTAGATGCGGCCGACCTCGGGATCCTCGACGATGGCGAGGATGGCGTCCCGGGCCTCGTATGCGTTCTTCTGCTGCTTTCCGTATACCGTGCAGGAGCCGTCGTCCTCGATGTTGATCTCGACGGAGTACTGCTCACACAGGGCCTTGATGTTTTTTCCGCCGGGACCGCTGATGGCGCCGATCTTCTCGGGGTTCACGTGGAGGGAGACGATCTTGGGCGCGTACTCGGATATGTCCGAGGCCGGAGCGGGGAGAGCCTGGTTCATGATGCCCAGTATGTGAAGCCGTCCCTTACGGGCCTGGTCCAAGGCCTTCGTGAGTATCTCCGTGGACACCCCGGAGATCTTGATGTCCATCTGGAAGCCCGTAATTCCGTTCTCCGTGCCGGCCACCTTGAAGTCCATGTCGCCCAGGTGGTCCTCGTCGCCCAGGATGTCCGAAAGAACGGCAAAGCGGTCGCCCTCTGTGATCAAGCCCATGGCGATTCCTGCAACCGGCTTCTTGAGAGGGACGCCGGCGGCCATCATGGACAGGGACCCTCCGCAGACCGAGGCCATGGAGGAGGAACCGTTGGACTCCAGGATCTCCGAGACCACCCGGATGGTATAGGGGAATTTTTCCTTGGAGGGCAGGACCTTCTCCAGGGAACGGCGGGCCAAATTGCCGTGCCCGATCTCCCGGCGGCCGGTGCCCAGCCTGCCGACCTCCCCGACCGAGAAGGGGGGGAAATTGTAGTGGAGCATGAAGCGATCCCGGCGGTCGCCTTCAATGTCGTCCAGGATCTGTTCGTCGAAGACGGTCCCCAGGGTCGTCACGGCCAGGGCCTGGGTCTCTCCCCGGGTGAACAGCGCGGAGCCGTGGGTCCGGGGGAGCACGTCGATCTCGCAGGTGATGGGCCGGATATCCTCCAAACCGCGGCCGTCCACGCGCACGCCGCGGTCCAGGATGCCGGAGCGGAGGATCTCGTACTGCAGGTCTTCCATGAGGGCGTTGAAGAGCTTCTTTTGAACCTCGTCCTCCGCCACGTTCGGGAAGGCGGCCAGGGTTTCCTTGATCGCCGCGGAGACGGCGGCGCCGCGCTCCTGCTTGACCTTGGTGAACAAGGCCTTGGTGAGCTTTTCCCGGGCCATCGCGGCGATCTCTTCCCTGCGCTCCAGCTGGACGGTCAAGGGAGACAGGGGAAGCTTGGGCTTGCCCGCCTCGGCCCGGAGCTGTTCGATCAAGGCGCAGAGCTCGGCGATGGGAAGCCGGGCGCGCTCGATGGCCTCGATCATCAGGGCTTCGCCGACTTCCGAGGCGTCCCCCTCCACCATCGTGATCCCGTCCTTGGTTCCCGCGACCACGATCTCGAGCTGGCTCCGCTCGATCTGGTCGAAGGTGGGATTGATCACGAACTTGCCGTCCACATGGCAGACCCGGACGGCCGCGATCGGGCCGGCGAAAGGTATGTCGGAAATGTGGACCGCGGCGCTGGCGGCGTTGATGCCGATGATGTCCGGGGGGTTCACCTGGTCCGTTGAGATGCAGGTCGGCACGACCTGGATCTCCCGGCCGAAGGCCTTGTCGAAGAGGGGGCGCATGGGACGGTCGATGAGACGGGAGACCAGGATCTCCTTGTCCTTTGGCCGGGTTTCCCTCTTGATGAAGCCGCCGGGAATCTTTCCGGCCGCGTAATACTTTTCGTTGTATTCCACCGTAAGCGGGACGAAGTCCAACCCTTCGGTCGCGGAGGACGCGCAGCAGGCGGTGGCTATGACCGCGGAGCCGCCGAATTTCGCGAACACGGCTCCGTTCGCCTGTTTGGCCATATGGCCGGTCTCAAGGATCAGCTTGTCGCCGTTTATCTCGTACGAGACGGAATGTTTCATCGTAGGTTCTTTCTCCATTGTCCGGTAAATAAAAGGGCCCGAACAACCGTCCGTTCGGGCCTTCACGTCAGGTCCGCTTACTTGCGGATACCCAGTTTTTCGATGAGGGACCGATAACTCTGTAGGTTCTCGGCCTGCAGGTATTTTAACAACCTGCGGCGCTGGCCGACCAGCTGGAGAAGGCCGCGCCGGGAATTGGTGTCCTTCTTGTTCACCTTGAAATGCTCCGTGAGATACTTGATCCGCTCGGTTATGAGGGCGATCTGAACTTCCGTGGCCCCGGTGTTCTTCTCGCCGGCGCCGTACTCGAGGACCACGCGGGCCTTGTCCTCTTTGGTCATTGCCATACCTATACTCCTTTCCTTTGCCTTGCTACCCGTGTATCGAAAATCGAAGGAACCGGGGAGGGCTTCCCTCGGCAGCCTCGATGCGCGCGCTTTCCCCGGAAAGCACGCATAGGCCCGTGTCCCGCCATTCCTCCGCGATCGACGCTTCCGCACGGTACTCCCCGGGTGGTGGAAGGACCTGCCGTATCCCGTCGTACCTCCAGAACCGGTCTTCGACGGAGGGAACGAGGTCCCGAAGATCCAGGACATAGGGCCGGCCAAGCATGGCGAAGGCATCCGGCAGCCTGCCCTCCAGCACCGCGCGCCGTATCCGGCTGGAACTCACGGTTCGGCCGTGGTACAGGACGGGGTCCACGATCTCGGTTTCCACGTTCAACGAAAGGCCGATGCGTCGGACGCTCACCGCGTCCGTGGAAAGTCGGTGCCCGCAGCGGAAATCCGTTCCGACCGCCAGGTACCGCGTCCTCCCCCCGTCCGCCAGGGCGCTTAGAAACTCGGTTCCCGACAGTTTACTGAAATTTCCGGAAAAGTCAATCAGGACGCAGGTCCCTATTCCTGACTCCTCAAGGTTTTCCAGCTTCTGTCGCAGGGTCAGGACCGCGCCGTGGAAGGTGTCCGGGTGCAGAAGCTCCTTGGGGTTCTGGCGAAAGGTGACGACCGTCGGTTCGAGCTCTCCGGCCCGGGAAAGGACCCGATCGATAAGGACTCGGTGCCCGATATGGACTCCGTCGAACACGCCGATGGTGACCGCGGCGGAGGAATCCGGGTCGTGCCCGCCGGCCGTCCATGCGGACCAGTCCAGGATTTTCATGGGGCCGACCCCAGCACGACCCGATACGAGTACACGCCCTGCCGGATTTCGAGGACGCCGAGGAAGGTTCCCTCCTCGGAGAAGACCCCCCGCAGGCCGTCACCCTCCGGCGGCTTGACGAAACGACCCTTCGTGAGGGGGCCGCCGCGCAGGAAGAAGGTTTCCTGGCCCGGTGCCAGCCGGACAGGCTTGAGTCCCAGCGAATCGGAAAGCTCCGGGTCCAAAGCGCGCAGGTCCGCGGGTCCCGCGGACTCCGGCGGGACGCCGTCCTCCCTGCGGAAGGGGCCGGAGGCTTCCCGAACCAGGGTTTCCAGGTGGGCCCGGGTTCCGCAGGCGGCGGCGATGTCCCGAGCCAAGGAGCGGATGTATGTGCCCCTGGAGCATCGCACCCGGAGCCGGGCAAGCCCGTCCTCGTATTCCAGAAGCTCCAAGGAATGCACGGTCACCGGGCGCGGTTCGGGATGGACATCCTCCCCGGCCAGGGCCCGTTCGTAGGCCCGCTTCCCGGCGATATGGACCGCCGAGTACGCTGGGGGAGCCTGCAGGATCTCTCCCGTGAAGGCCGGCAGGGACTTTTCGAGGATCCCGCGATCCGGGACCGGACCTTCCGCGATGACCCGCCCTTCCGGATCCAGGGTATCCGTCTCCGTCCCGAAACGGATCCCGGCGAGATAGATCTTTGCGGAGGCGGTAAAATACTCGGACAGACGGGCGTACCGTCCTACCAAGGCCACCAGCACGCCCCGGGCGAAGCGATCCAGGGTTCCCGCATGCCCTACCCTTCCCGTTCCGAAGGTCCGCTTCACCGTTCCCAGGGCTTCGAAGGAGGTTATGCCCTCGGGCTTGTCCAGGACCAGGAATCCGTTCGCGTCCGTGGAGCGGCTTCTCACGAAAACAGGTCCTTGATCTTTTCTCCCATCTCGAAGCCCTTGCGTATGCCTTCATCGGGCAGGAACCGGAGCTTGGGAGTGAGCCGAAGGCGAATCTTCCTGCCTACCGAGGACTGGATGAAGCCGGCGGCGTTGTTCAAACCTTCGACAGCCCGGCTCAGGGCTTCCCCCTCTTCGAAGGTGGACACATGGACCCGGGCCGCGCTGGCGTCCCGGGACACTTCCACCCGGGTGATGGAAAGGAAAGCGTTGATGCGGGGATCCTTGATCTCCCCGGAGAGGATCAGGGAGGCGATCTCCGACCGGAGCTCCTCCTCCACCCTCTTCCTGCGTATGTCGTCCATGGCTCTAACTCAGCTTGCGAGTCACCTGAACCTGCTCGAAGACCTCGAGGATGTCGCCCACCTTGATGTCATTGCAGTTCTCCACGCCGATGCCGCACTCAAAGCCCGCGGTGACTTCCTTGGCATCGTCCTTGAAGCGCTTGAGGGAGGTGATCTTCCCGGAGAAAATCTCGACGCCCTCCCGGACGACGCGAACCCCGGCGTTCCGCTTGACCGTTCCCTCGGTGACCATGCAGCCCGCCACCACGCCGATCTTGGGTACCCGGAAGATTTCCCGTACCTCCACCTGGGCGATGTCCTGCTCCTTGTATTCCGGAGCCAGCATCCCCTCCATGGCCTTCTCGATCTCCTCGACGGCCTTGTAGATGACGTTGTACTTCCGGATATCCACCTTTTCCTGCTCCGCGAGGGCCTTGGCCTTGGGCGTCGGCCGGACGTTGAAGCCGATGATCAGGGCGTTGGAGGCGCTGGCCAGCATGACGTCGCTCTCGTGGATGGCTCCCGCGCTGGCGTGTATGACGTTCAGGCGGACTTCCTTGGTCGAAAGCTTCTCCAGGGAAGATTTGAGGGCCTCCACGGATCCGTGGACGTCTCCCTTGATGACCACCTTGAGCTCCTGGACCGTGCCCTCGTGGATGGTGTCATAGAGGTTGTCCAGGGTGACCTTCTTGACGGTCTTGGCCTCCTCGTACCGCTTGAGCTCCTGGCGCTTGTCCGAGATCTGGCGGGCGAATTTCTCGTCCTCCACCGCCTCGAAGGGATCTCCCGCGTTCGGCATCCCCTCGAACCCGATGACCTCCACCGGGAAGGAGGGAGGAGCCTCGTCCACCTTCTCCCCGTGGTCGTCGTAGAGGGCGCGGACCTTTCCGGGATAGATGCCGGCAACGAAGGAATCGCCCACCCGCAGGGTACCCCGCTGGATGATGACGGTGGAGACGATTCCCCGGCCGTGGTCGATCTTGGACTCCAGGACCTTCCCCTCCGCTCGGCAGTCGTAGTTGGCCGTCAACTCCAGGACTTCCGCCTGCAAGAGAATGGCGTCCAGCAGTTCCGAGATACCCTGCTTTTTGAGGGCGCTTATTTCGCAGAACATGGTGGTTCCGCCCCAGTCCTCCGGCACGAGCCCCTTCTCGGAAAGCTGGGTCTTGACCCTGTCGGGGTTGGCGTCGGGAAGGTCGATCTTGTTGACCGCCACGATGATGGGCACGCCCGCGGCCTTCGCGTGATCCAGGGCCTCCAGGGTCTGGGGCATGACGCCTTCCGTTGCCGCCACGACCAGGACCACGATGTCCGTGACCTGGGAACCCCGGGCGCGCATCATCGTAAAGGCTTCGTGGCCCGGCGTGTCCAGGAAGGTGATCTTTCCCTTGCCCGTATCCACCTGGTATGCGCCGATGTGCTGAGTGATGCCGCCGAACTCGCCGGCGACCACGTCGGTCTTACGGATCGCGTCCAAGAGCTTGGTCTTCCCGTGGTCTACGTGGCCCATGACCGTAACGATCGGGGGCCGATGCGCCAAGTCCTCGGGCTTGTCCTTCTGCTTCTCTATGACCGTCTCGTCGTAGAGGGAAACCACCCTCACCTCGCAGCCGTATTCCGCGGCCAGGATAGTGGCGGTGTCCGAATCGATCTGCTGATTGATGGTGGCCATGAAGCCCAGCTTCATGAGCTTTGCGATCAGCTCGCTGGGCTTCAGGTTCATCTTGCGGGCGAGTTCGGATACGGAGATGGTCTCGAGAATGTCGATCTTTGTGGGAATCGGATTCGCGATAGACCCCTGCTTCTTCTTGGACAGGTTGAGCTTCTGGGAAAACTCCTCTTCCCGGTCCTTCTTGTTGTATGTGGGTTTCTTGGATTTGATGAAACGCTTGGGTCCCTGGGGCCGCTTGTCCAAGCCCGGCGCGGGACCCGAGGCGGGCCCGCGGCCCGGTCCGCCCGGGCCCCTCCCGGGACCGCCCTGATAGCCTCCCGGACGGCCCTGATAGCCTCCCGGGCGCCCCTGGTAGCCGCCGGTTCCCGGGCCGGCGCCGCCCTGGTACCCTCCCGGGCGTCCCTGATATCCCCCCGGCCGACCCTGGTAGCCCCCGGACTGTCCCGGATAGCCGCCGCTTCCCTGGCCGGAACCGCCCTG
>JAAYUR010000394.1 GCA_012517645.1 Treponema sp. | reverse complement strand
GATTAACATGATTGATACGATAAGAAAATCTTGTCCTTATCTTGTTAATCCTGCAAATCATAATAATCCTGTTGAAATTCTCCTGGAGTTAATCTCCGAGATCTCCGGAGTGAGTCCTGTCAAGGTACCAAGCGGATCTCAACCCGACGGTTGAGGGCCTGCCGGTCCTCGTCCCGGGTCGCGGGCCTCCGGTCCCCGAACCCCTCCACCGCGGGACGCTGGATCGGTTTCCATCCCCCGGCCGCAAGGACTTCGTAGACCGCCTGGGCCCGTTCCTCGGACAGGGCCATCCGACCCTTTTCCGTGCCCGCGGTGGCGCAGTGGCCGGAGATCGTCAGATCGAGCTCCGGATACCGGGCGAGCACGGCTCCTATCTTGCGGAGCTTCTCCGTCTGGTCCGGGAGGATCTCCGAAGAATCCGCGGGAAAGTAGATCGTGAGGGTTTCATCCCCCAATGCCCGGAAGGCGTCTCGGGCGGCAGCAAGGGGATCCGCCGGTGCGGGCGCAAGGGGCGCAGCCTCGGCAAGCGGAACGGCGCCGGACGGTGCGGGCGCGGGGGCCGGCGGCTCGGGCCGGCCGTCGGACACAGGGGCCGACGCAGGCGGGTTCGGCGGCGTCACGGCGACCGCGGGGGGCGTTCCGGCGCCGGGGGCCCGCGCACGGGACTCCATGAAACCGTCGCCCGCGGTCCGGCCCCGGATCGCCAGGAGGGCGAGCAGGGCCAGGGCCGCCGCGCCGGCCAGGATCGCGGCGGCGGAGAGGAACCGGCGGCCGGGTCCGGGAATCGGAAGACCGCAGGTCTCGGTCAGGACAAGCCGACCGTTCTGGACCACCCGGAACTCCGCGCCCCGGCGGCCGACAAGCCGGGTCTCCAGATCCAGGCGGCATTCCTCGGAGGACAGGGGGGACAGTCCTTCGACGGAAAGGACTTTCAGGGGGACGCGCTCGCCGCCTCGATCCAGGAAGAGGGGTATCTCCGCGGCGGTCTGGTAGTCCTCGATGGTCGTCAGGTGAAGGACGGCTCTCCGGGCCCGGGAGGGGTCCAGGGCCTCGACGAAGTCCCCGGACTTGATCCGCACGAAGATTTTGTTCTCCATACGTAAAATAGTAACCCGTAATGTCGACGGGTCAAGAAGCGCAGGAAAAAAGGTTCTGCTCGGCGTTCGCGGGACCTCGCGGCGGATCGTTCCTAGATCGAGTGTCCGCCGGAAACGACGGCCCGGGTGTACGGCGGCGCTCGGAGATGCACCCGTTCAGAGGGTATGCGCCTTCCCCTGTTCGGCGGCATAGGGCGAGGCCGGCTCCGCCGTCCCGAGGCCCCTACGACACCACCCGCACCGGTTCGCCCTTGGCGGCGGAGGCGAAGAGGGCGTCCACGACCTTCATCAGCTTGACCGCCTGGTCCGGGGTGTTCAAGGGCTCTTCGGCGCCCTCCAGGGAGCGCACGAAGTTCTGGATCGATCGGAGCCTGCCCATGGCGTCGTCCCGGGGCACGATGATGTTCCGGTTGACCTGCCGGCCGTGCTCCACCGTGAAGAGTTGACACCGGTCCACGGAGGTTTCGTCGATCCCGTCCACGCCGAACAGCCGCTCCACCACGCCCCCCGCCTTGGTCCCCTGGAAGGTCACGGACACGGTTTCCCGCTCGGACATCTCCGCCCAGGAGGAGCGGACGAAGCATACCTGCCCCGTCTTGAACCGGATGAAGCCGTGGCAGGCCGCCTCCACGTCGATCTTTCCGTCCGGTACGTCCGGGATGCCCCAGGGGCCGCGGAAATCCCGGTTGTCGATGAAGTCCCGGAAGGTCTGGGCCAGGACCCACTCGGGCTCCGGGTAGCCCATGAAGTAGAGGGCCAGATCCAGCATGTGCAAAAGGTCGATGACGGGGCCGCCCCCCGATACGGACTTGTCCGTGAACCAGCCGCCGAATCCGGGAACCCCGTTGCGCCGGCACCAGACCGCCTGGGCTGAATTGATCCGGCCGATCTCGCCCGCGCGGATGTACTCCATCATCGCGAAGGACTCGGGCCGGGCGCGGTTGTTGAAGTTGAACTGGAGACGCTTGCCCGCCTTCCGGGCCTCCTCGGCCATGCTCGCCGTGTCCGCGGCGTTCAAGGCCGGGGGCTTCTCGCAGAAGACGTGCTTGCCCGCCCGCAGGGCCTGGATCGCCAGGGGAGCGTGGAACTTGTTCGGGGTGAGGATGGATACGATGTCCAGGTCCTTGTGCGCCGCCAGGAGCTCGTCCAAGCTCGCGTACGCGGAGGGGATGCCGTGAAGCCTGACCGTCCGATCCCTCGCCTCGGGAACGGGATCCGCCAGTCCTACGACCTCGACCCCCGCGCTCCGGAACCCCGGAACGTGGTACATCGTCATCCCCCCGGCGCCTACGATACCGACCTTCAATCCCATGCCCTTCCTCCTCGAACGACTATCCCGAAAAAAACAACCACAGAGGCACAGAGAGCACAGAGGAGCACAGAGAGAACGGTCATGGAACCAGAAGAGAGACAGGATGAACAGGATCCAGCAGGATTGACAGGATAGAAATTGGGAATATTAACCTCCCAAGAATCATCCTGCTGATCCTCACTCGACCCTTATATTCTGCCGCCTCCTGTCCTTTACCTCACATTTCTCTCTGTGTTTCTGTGTCTCTGTGGTTCAATTTTAACTTAACCTCTGTGGTTCAATTCTTAATTAAACTCGGTTTCTCAGAACGGCGCCTCGGGGACGTAGAAGTCCTTGGCGTTCTCCCGGGTCACGAGCTCCGAGGGCAGGATGATCCGGCGCGGCAGGGCCCGGACCTGGTAGATGTTCGGGTTGAGCTTCTCGCCCTTGACCCCGATGACCCCGTAGGAGATGGAGGTGGCGATGACCGAGGGAGAGTAGGTGACGTCCGCCTTAACCAGGGGGTTGGAGTCGTCCATGATCTCCTTGATCACGCTCTTGAGGCAGCCGCCGCCCAGGAAGAACTTGATGTCCTTGCGGCCGGACTCCTTGTACGCCTGCATGGCCCCCAGCATCATGTCGTCGTCCGCGGTGTACACGGCGTCGATCTGCTTGTACTTCTGCAGGTAGTTCTCCATGACGGTCAGGGACTTCTGGCGGTTCCAGTCGCCGGGCTGGACGTCCAAGAGCTTGATGTTGGGATACTTCTTCACCACTTCCTTGATCGTGTCCGTGCGGATGGTGTCGATCGGGGAGGGGATGCCGGTGATCAGGAGCAGGTTGCCCTTGTAGCCCATCTGCTTGGCCAGCCACTCCATGCCCTTGCGGGTGTAGGCCTCGTCGTCGTTGGTGATGTAGATGTCGTAGATGCCTTCCTTGGAGACGCCGCGGTCCAGGACGACCACGTAGACGCCCGCGTTGTAGGCCTTCTCCACGATGCTGGTCACCGAGGTGTCATGGGGGAAGACCACCAGGGCGTCCACTTTCTTCACCAGGAGGTCCTCGATGTCCGCCACCTGCTGGTTCACGTTGCCGGAGAATTTGAGCTCGATCTGTACGGCCTTGTCCCGCTTCTCCCAATCGGACTTCGCGCGCTGGGCCCACCAGTTCGCGTTGCCCATCCACCCGTGGGTGGCGCTGGGCATGGACACTCCCACCTTGTACACTTTCTGGGCATAGGCGCCGCCTACGACCATCGTGACGATAAGGAGCGCTAACACTACTTTCCTCATCCTAAGCCTCCCGTAGCCCTTGCTCTTGCGACGCCCCTCTTCGGGGCAGACCCTCGACGAGGGTCCGTAACGTCCCCTCGGGGGGGACGGAATCGCCATGTCTGCAGGCAGGAGTCCGTGGACAGGAGCCGGAAACGACCCCTGTAGGCTGAAGCCTGCCGTGTCCCGGCGGCGGCCTTGGGCCCGGCGCCGGATAAAAACCGTACCCGCCTACTGCCTCTGTTTCTGTATGTACACCGAGCCGATGATCACGATGCCCTTCACCACCCCCTGGAGGTAGGGCGAAAGCCCCGCCATGTTCAGCATGTTCTGGATGATCTGGAGCATGAAGACGCCGATGATGGTGCCCCAGATGGAACCCCGGCCCCCGGCCATGGCGGTGCCCCCGATGATGGTGGCCGCGATGGCGTCCAGCTCGGAACCCAGGCCGAAGTTCGGCGTGGACACGGTGTTGAACCGGGCGGCCAGGAGGGCGGCGGAGGCGCCCACGCACATCCCGTTGATCGCGTAGGCCCAGAACCGGACCCGATCGATCCGCACCGCGGAGTACTGGGCCACCCGGGCGTTGGACCCCACGGCGCAGAGGTAGCGGCCGTACCGGGTGTTGTTCAGCAGGAAGGACAGGATCGCCGCCAGGGCCAGCATCGTGAAGACCGGCACCGGGAGGGAGATACCCTGATCCCCGACGGTGAACTCGAAGATCTTGGACATCCCGAAGGTCCCGTAGAGCTGGCTCTGGGAGGCGAACTCCCCGGCGTTGGCCATCTGGAGGGACAGGTACCGGAAGATGCTCATGGTGCCCAGGGTCACGATGAAGGGGACGATCTTGCCCTTGGTGATCAAAAGGCCGTTCAGGGCCCCCGCCGCGAAGCCCAGGGCGATCATCACGGATATACCGCCCAGGATGGCCAGGACCTCGTTGCCCCCCGCGGCCTGGAGGACCCAGTTCATGAACAGGACCCCGCAGGAGGCCACGAAGGCCGCCACGGCCCCCACGGACAGGTCGATGCCCCCGGAGATGATGACGAAGGTCATGCCCAGGGCGATGATCCCCGTGTACGAGGATTGGCGCATGACGTTGACCAGGTTCTCGGGGCGGATGAAATAGGGCCAGCCGATGACGGAGGCCAGGATGAAGAGGGCGCCCAGGGCGATGAGGGAGCCGTACTTCTCCAGGTCGATCTTCTTTGCCGTCGCAGCGCTCATGATGCGGCCTCCTCTTGGACTCCCGTCGCGTGGTACATGATCTGCTCTTCCGTGATCCGGTCGCCCTCCAGGCTCCCCGCGATCCGTCCGTCCCGCATCACCAGGACCCGGTCGCACATCCCTATGATCTCCTCCAGCTCCGAGGAGATGAGGAGGCAGGATATGCCCTTCCGGGCAAGCTCGTTGATGAACACGTAGATCTCGTGCTTGGCGGACACGTCGACGCCCCGGGTGGGTTCGTCCACGATCAGCACCGAGGGCGACGTGTCGATGGCCTTGGCCAGCGAGACCTTCTGCTGGTTGCCCCCCGAGAGATTCTCAAGGCGGCGGTCCAGGCTGTCCGTCTTTATATGGAAGGAGTCCACGTAGCCCTGAACCTTGGACCTCTCCGTTCTCTTGTCGATAAGGCGCAGGAAGGAGCGGCAGTACTCCCGCAAGGACACGAGCGTGACGTTCCGGGTGACGCTGAAGGTCGTGATGATCCCCGCTCCCTGCCGATCCTCGGAGAGGTAGGAGATCCCGGCGGCCACGGCGTCCGCGGGTTCCCGAAGGTCCAGCTCCTTCCCGTCCTTCAGGAAGATCCCCGAACTCTTCCGGCGCAGGCCCAGGATGGTCTCCGCCAGCTCCGTCCGGCCCGCGCCCACCAGCCCCGCCAGACCCAGGATCTCGCCCTTCCGGAGCTGGAAGCTGATATCCTCGACCACACCGGGAACCGTGACGCCCCGGGCCTCGAAGACCACCTCGGCGCCGGGGACGCCCTTGGGCGGGAAGATGGAGCCCAGCTCCCGGCCCACCATCTTCTGGGCCATCTCCATGATGGAGATCTCCGATACGGGGCCGTCATGCACCAACTCCCCGTCCCGGAGCACGACGACCCGGTCGCAGAGCTCCTTGACCTCCTTGAGCTTGTGGGAGATGTACAGGATGGTCATCCCCTCGGACCGGAGCCTCCGGGCCAGTCGGAAGAGGATCTCGATCTCGTACTTGGTCAGCATGGTGGTGGGCTCGTCCATGATCAGGATCCGGGAATCGAAGGCCAGGGCCTTGCAGATCTCCACCATCTGCTTTTGAGCGGCCGACAGTCCCTCGATCCGCGCCTCCGGATCCAGGTCCACGTTCAGCTGGACCAGGAGCTCCCGGGTCCGGGCCTTCATGGCCTCCTTGTCCAGGAGCCCGGAGCGCTTCCGGAGCTCCGCTCCCAGGAAGACGTTGTTGTACACCGGCAGATCCCGGATCAGGTTGAACTCCTGGGGAACCAGAGAGATCTTGAGGGCCCGGGCCGCGATGGGATCCGCGATCCGGACCGCCTTTTCGTCCACGTAGACCTTGCCGGAGCTCGGCTGGTGGATCCCCGCAAGGATTTTCATCAGGGTGCTCTTG
>JAAYUR010000025.1 GCA_012517645.1 Treponema sp. | reverse complement strand
GGTCGCCGCGGTCCTGGCCCACGAGATCGCCCACGTCCAATATCAGCACGGCCTCAAGGCGATCAAGACGGACCGATTGACCTCTGCCCTGGCGACCATCGGTACCGAGGCCGCCAAGACCCTGGGACCCGCGGAGCTGAAGGAAGTCACCGCCCAGTTCGAGGGCTCGATCTCCGACATCACCCGGACCCTGGTCAACTCCGGCTACTCCCGGGAAACGGAGTACGAGGCGGACAAGGGCGCCCTGGCCATACTCCAGAACGCCGGTTACAACCCCGCGGCCCTGGTATCCATGCTGGCGGCCATGAAGACAAGGCTCAAGCCCGGCGCCCCGGACTTCGCCAAGACCCACCCGGATCCTGAGCTCCGGATCGACCGGATCCGGCGCCAATTGGGAGCCTTGGCGCCCGTGGTCGAAAGCCCCCAGGCCCGGGATCGCCGGACCCGGGCCCTGGCGGGGATCTGATCCGGATGCGCGCCGCGTCGGCGGCCCTGGGTAGGAAGCGCAAGGCCGGCCATAAGGGCCCCGGGAGGAGGGCCCTGGAAGGGGCCCTCCTGGGCCTGGCTATATCCCTCGTCTTCGCAGGTTTGGCGGATAAGGGCGCCTTGGCTTCCCTGGAGAACCGGCTCTGGGATCTTCGGGTCCGATCCTTCGCCCGGCCCTCGGAGGCCACCGACCGGATCCGCCTGATCCTCCTGGACCAGGGCAGCCTGGACTGGGCGGACAAGGAGATGGGAGTCCAGTGGCCCTGGCCCCGGGAATTCTACGGAGTGATCGTGTCCTTCCTGGCCCGATCCGGAGTCCGGGCGGCGGCCTTCGATGTACTCTATACGGAATCGTCCTTCTACGGAGTGGAGGACGACGAGTCCTTCGCCGCGGCGGTCCGGGAGAGCGGCCGCACGGTGGCGGCGGTCCAGTTGAGCCGTGAACAGGGCAAGGACCTCTCCTGGCCGTCCGGGGCCGCCGAGCCCCCGCCCGCGGCCCTGAACGGGGTATCCCTCTCGGATCTCCCCCGGGGGGTCTTCCCCATTCCGGAACTGAGCTCCGCGGCGGCGGCCCTGGGCAACGTGTTGGCGGTGCCGGATCCGGACGGAGTCAACCGGAGGCTGTCGCCGGCGGCCCGATTCGACGGCCGTATCGTGCCGACCCTTGCGTTGGCGGCCTTTTGTCTGGGAGAGGGAATCGGGAATCTGGAGTTTCGCCCGGGGGTCTTGAGGGCCGGGGAACGGAGCGTGCCCCTTACCGGGGGGGGACATGTCGTCCTTCGGTACAGGGGCCCCAGCCAAACCCATGGGGCGGTCAACGCCGGGGCGGTCCTGCGTTCGGAGACGGCCCTGAGGGAGGGCGGCTCTCCGGAAATCGATCCGGCGTTCTTCGCCGACAAGTACGTGTTCTTCGGGTTCAGCGCACCGGGGCTCAAGGACCTGCGTCCTTCCCCGGTGGGAGAGGCCTACCCCGGGGTGGAAGTCCATGCCACCCTGCTGGACAACCTATTGGCCGGCGACGCCGTTCGAACCCTGCCGGGCTGGGCCGCCGCGGCCTTGATCCTGGCCTGTGGGGCAGCCGCGGGGGCGGCCATCCGGCTCTGCCGGGACGCGGTTCAATCCGCCGCGGTGCTGGCTTCGGCCCTGATCCTTCCGTTCGGGGCCGCCTGGGTCGCCGCGGGAGCCGGAATCTGGGCGCCCGTGGCCGCTCCCGAGGGGGCTGTTCTCGTCGCCTTGATCGGAGGCTTCGTGGTGAACTATGCCGGCGAGGGCCGCCAGAAGCGCTTCATAAAGGAAGCCTTCAGCCAGTACCTTTCCCCGGTGGTGATCGAGAGGCTCGTACAGAATCCCGACCAGCTGACCCTGGGCGGGGAAAAGCGCCGCCTGTCCATCCTGTTTAGCGATATCCGGGGCTTCACGAGCATCTCCGAGGGCCTGGACCCCGTGTCCTTGACGGCCCTGCTCAACGATTACCTCTCCGAGGTGACCGAGATCATCTACCGCTTCGGGGGGACCATCGACAAGTACGAGGGGGACGCGGTCATCGCCTTCTGGAACGCGCCCCTGGACCTGCCGACCCATGCCCTCAATTCGGTCAAGGCCGCCCTGGAGTACCAGAGGAGGCTCGCGGAGATACGCCCCCGACTGGCCGAAACGGCGGGCCGGGACGTCTACGCCCGGATCGGGATCAACACCGGGGACGTAGTCATCGGGAACATGGGGTCCCGACAGCGCTTCAACTATACCTTCCTGGGGGACGCGGGCAACCTGGCGTCCCGGCTGGAGGGGATCAACAAGCAGTTCGGAACCTTCGTCATGGTCTCCGAGTTCACCAAGGAGGCCGCGGGGGAAACCCCCGAGGTGGCCTACCGGGAGCTCTCCCGGGTGACCGTGGTGGGCAAGAACGAACCTGTCCGGGTCTTCGAGCCCATGTACCGGCCCGAGTACGAGGGACGGGCCGCGGTCCTGGAACGGTTCGACCTGGGGCTCCGGCGGTATTACTCCGGGGATTTCAAGGCAGCATTGGCGGATTTCGAGGCGATCCGGGACTCGGACCCTCCCGCGGCGGCGTACTGCGAGAGAGTCGGAGGTCTGCTCAGGGATCCGCCCCAAACGTGGAACGGAGTCTGGGCCGTCACGGAGAAGTGAAGCATGCAGGACACCAAGGGCTTCGACAACGACCTGTACCTTCGCGAGCAGGCTTCCTTCATCCGGGAACGGATGCGCCGCTTCGACGGCCGCCTGTACCTGGAGTTCGGCGGGAAGCTCCTGGCGGACCTCCACGCGGCCCGGGTCCTGCCGGGCTACGATCCCAACGTCAAGGTTCGGCTGCTCAAGGAGCTCAAGGAGGACGCGGAGATCCTCCTATGCATTCACGCGGGGGCCATCGAGCACCGCAAGATCCGGGCGGACTACGGCATCACCTACGACGCCGACGCGCTAAGGCTGATCGACGACCTGGCCGAGTGGGGCCTTTCCGTCTCGGCCGTGGTCATCACCCGCTGGGAGGGCCAGGCCGCGGCCCGGGCCTTCCGGACCAAGCTCGAGAACCGGGGCCTCACGGTCTACGTCCACGCCCCCACCAAGGGGTATCCCACGGATGTGGACCTGATCGTGTCCGAGGAAGGATACGGCGCCAATCCCCGCATCCGGACCACCAAGCCCCTTGTGGTCGTCACGGGCCCCGGACCGGGCTCCGGGAAGATGGCCACCTGCCTGTCCCAGGTCTACCACGAGAACCGGGCGGGCGGTAAGGCCCTGTACGCCAAGTTCGAGACCTTCCCCATCTGGAACCTCCCCTTGAAGCATCCCGTGAACATCGCCTACGAGGCCGCCACGCTGGACCTCAAGGATTTCAACCTGATCGACCCCTTCCACCTCGAGGCCGCCGGGGAAACCGCGGTGAACTACAACCGGGACGTGGAATCCTTCCCTATCCTGCGGGCCATCCTGGAGCGAATAACCGGCGGAGAAGCGGTCTATCGGTCCCCCACGGAGATGGGGGTGAACCGGGCGGGCTTCGCGATCGTCGATGACGAAGCGTGTCGGGAGGCCGCAAAACAGGAAGTGGTCCGACGCTACCTGCGCTGCGCCAGCGAATACATGATGGGCATGGCGGACAAGGCCTCCCTGGAGAAGGCGGACCTATTGTGCAAGGAGCTGGGGATCGGCCCCGAGTACCGTCCCGTGGTTCCCGCCGCCCGTAAGGCGGCCGAGGAGGCCGCGGCCGCCGCGGCGACGGCTTCCCCGGGGGCGCCGGCCATCCTCGGCGTGGACTCCGCCTTCTGCGGGGCGGCCCTCCAGCTCCCGGGCGGGGAGATCGTGACCGGGAAGAACTCCCGCCTTGTGCACGCGGCCACGGCGGCGGTGTTGAACGGGGTCAAGCGCCTGGCCGGGGTACCCGACTCGATCCCCCTCCTCTCACCCCTGGTCATCGAGTCCATCGAAAAGCTCAAGAGCGAGATCCTCCGGGGACGGAACCCGAGCCTGGACGTGGACGAGGCTCTGATCGCCCTGTCCATCGGAGCAACCCTGACTCCCATGGTCCAGTCCTGCCTGGACCAGCTCCACCGCCTCCGGGGCTGCCAGATGCACCTATCCCACGTGCCCAGTCCCGGGGACGAGGCGGGGCTCCGGAAACTGGGGATCGAACTGACCTCGGACCCGGTGTTCGCCTCCAAGCGCCTCTTCGTGGAGTGACCCTGGTGTCACGAAGCTTGGGCAAGCCTTGAATTGTTACTATTGACAGAAACGTGATCCCCGGGTATTCTCCTTGAACGTTCTTACAGGGAGAAACAACATGAACGACTATTTCAAGACCTATCCGGACGCCAAAGGCAACTACGGGCAATACGGCGGAAGCTTCATCCCCCCGAACCTCCAGGCGGAGATGGAGAAGATAACGGACGCCTACTACTCCATCAGCAAGTCCCACGAGTTCATCTCCGAGCTCCGGAACATACGGAAGCACTTTCAAGGCCGGCCGACCCCGGTCTACTTCGCCAAGCGGCTGTCCGATGAATACGGCGGGAGGATCTACCTCAAGCGGGAAGATCTTAACCACACGGGGGCCCACAAGCTGAACCACTGCATGGGGGAGGCCCTCTTAGCCAAGTACCTGGGCAAGAAAAAGCTGATCGCCGAGACCGGGGCGGGCCAGCACGGGGTAGCCCTGGCCACCGCCGCCGCGTACTTCGGCTTGGAATGCGAGATCCACATGGGCGAGGTGGATATCAAGAAAGAGCACCCGAACGTCGTCCGGATGAAGATCTTGGGAGCCAAGGTCGTTCCGGTCTCCCGGGGACTCAAGACCCTGAAGGAGGCGGTGGACTCCGCCTTCGAGGCCTACATGGCCGATCCGGTCAACTCCATCTACTGCATCGGATCCGTCGTGGGGCCCCACCCCTTCCCCATGATGGTCCGGGAGTTCCAGCGCGTTGTGGGCATCGAGGCTAAGGAGCAGTTTTTCGAGATGACCGGGGAGCATCCGGACAGTGTCCTGGCCTGCGTGGGAGGCGGCAGCAACGCCATGGGCATCTTCTCGGCCTACATCGAGGACGAGAACGTGAGGCTCTACGGGGTGGAGCCGATGGGGACCGGCACCAAGACGGGGCAGCACGCGGCAACGATCACGTACGGAAAGCCCGGCCTGATCCACGGATTCAAATGTTATCTACTGCAGGACGACCAGGGCCAGCCCTCCCCGGTCTACTCCATCGCCAGCGGACTGGACTACCCGGGCGTCGGGCCGGAGCACTCCATGCTGCACGACATGGGACGGGTAACCTATACCTCCGTCAGCGACGAGGAGGCGGTGGACGCCTTCTTCCAGCTGAGCCGCAAGGAGGGGATCATCCCCGCCCTGGAGAGCGCCCACGCCGTGGCCTTCGCCCTGAAGCTCGCCCGGCAGGAGCCGCGTCGATCCATCCTGGTCAACCTGAGCGGCCGGGGGGACAAGGACATCGACTTCGTGGTGGAGAAGTACGGGGCCCGGTACTCGATTTGAGCCCGGCCGGGGGCGGCTGCCCCGGGGTCCGTGCCGCCGACGGCGCGGGGGCTTCGCGGCGGCCGCGCCGCTACAGGCTTTCCACGAGCTCCCAGGGGGAACTTTTTTGGGATCCCTCCACGTGTCCCGCGTGGAGGTATTCCATCACCCCCGTCTTGAGCACCGCGATGGCCT
This sequence comes from Treponema sp., assembly GCA_012517645.1. GTDB lineage: Bacteria > Spirochaetota > Spirochaetia > Treponematales > UBA12059 > JAAYUR01. Next base: position 3,527 of record JAAYUR010000025.1, on the reverse strand, counting down.
TGTCGATGTCCGTGATCCGGAATATGAAGACAGCCTTGTTCTCCGTCTTTTCCCCGAAACCGTAGACGTACTCTATGTTGAGGTTGTTGGCCTTGAGGATCTCCAGGATCTTCATGAGGCCTCCGGGCCGATCCTCCGCCTTCAGGGCGAAGACCTCGACCTCCTTGATGAAGTAGCCCTGTTTCCTCAACAGCCCGGCCGCGAGATCGGGCTTGTCCACGATCAGGTGGACCGAGCTGAACTCCGTCTCCTCGCTGACGAAGATGCTCCGTATGTCGATGTCCCCCCGGTGCAGGACCTGGGACAGGGCATAGAGCTGGCCCGCTGTGTTCTCCAATACGACGCTGATCTGTTTGATCTTCATGACGGACTCCTTGCGAAATATCCGGGCGATGCCGGTTCAGTTCACCATGGAGATGGGCTGGCGGGTGGCCTCGAGGGCGTCCCGCCAGAGACTGCTCTCGGGATCCACGGTCCTTCGTCGGGTGATCGCGATGTGCGTCGGGATATGGACGAACTCGTTGTTCACCATCCCGATCAGAATCTTGGTCTTGCCCGCCATGGCCGCATGGACGGCGTTGCTGCCCAGGCGGTCGCAGTACACCGAGTCCACCGGGCTGGCGGGGGAGGACCGGATGATGTAGCTGGGGTCGATGTACTTCAGGTTGACCTCGATCCCCTTCTTCTTGAAGTGGTCGGTGATGGCACCCTTGAGGAAGATACCGATGTCCCCGAGCTTGCGGTTCCCCGAGGCGTCCGTTCCCTCCGCGGAGGCGTACTTCTGGCCGGCCCCTTCTGCGGCGACGATCACCGCGTGGTTCCGCTCCTCCAGGCGCCGCTCCAGGTGGACGAAGAGGCCGTTCGGCCCCTCCAGGTCGAAATCCACCTCGGGTATGAGGACGAAGTTCACCTCGTGGACGGCCAGGACCGTGTGGGCTGCGATGAATCCCGAGTCCCGGCCCATCAGTTTGACGAGGCCGATGCCGTTTATGGACGAATGGGCTTCCGTGTGGGCCGCCGTCACCGCCAGGGACGCCTGGGCCACGGCGGTGTCGAACCCGAAGCTCCGGTCCACGAAGAGCAGGTCGTTGTCGATGGTCTTGGGGATCCCGACGATCGCGATCTTGAGGTTCCTGCGCTCGATCTCCTCGGCGATGGCCAGGGAGCCCTTCTGGGTCCCGTCCCCGCCGATGGTGAACAGGATGTTCACGTTAAGGCGTTCCAGGGAGTCCACGATGTCCGAGGTCCGGTCTCCGCCCCCCCGGGAGGAGCCCAGAACGGTGCCTCCCAGCTTGTGGATGTCGTCCACTACCTCGGGGTTCAGGGGGCGGACGTCGTAGCCGTAATCGGGGATGAGTCCCCGGTAGCCGAACCGTATGCCGGAGATCCGCCGAACCCCGTACCGGTACCAGAGACAGCGGACCACGGAGCGGATCACGTCGTTCAGGCCCGGGCACAGACCCCCGCAGGTGACGATCGCCGCGTGGACGTGCTGGGGGGCGAAATAGAGCCGTTCCCGGGGTCCCGCCTTCTCGAAGAATTGGGTAAGGTCGGAAACCTCGTCCGCCCGGACGTGGACGTCGTGGCGCACAAGGTCCTCGTCCCGGATGTAGTTGGCGATTCCGTCCCCCAGGGTGTTGGAGAGCTTGATGGGGGAGGGGAGGGAACAGGTTCCGAGGCTGGGCACGAGGCGATCGTTCACGGCTGACCTCCTTCCGGATCAGGGACATTGTAGAGCACGGCGAAAGGATTTTCCACGGCGGCGGAGCGCGGGGCGAACGTTCCCGGCCGCCGGCTCAAGCCAGCAGGCGGCCGCCCTCCCGGACCACCACCTCGGAGAGGTCCCGGAGGGTTTCGGACTGGTACTTCCAAACGTGCCAGTACAGGGGAATCTCCGTCCGAAGGGCCGGTTCCAGGTCCACCAACGATCCGTCGGTCAACCCGGCCTGGATCTTGCTCTCCGCCACGAGACCGTAGCATAGACCCGAGCGGATCGCCTCGAAGTACTTGTCCGCCACGGGAATGTAATAGGCGGGCGGCGTGACCTGGGGGTCCCCGAAGGCCTTGTACAGGACCTGGAGCTGGAACCGATCGTTCCGGTCCAGGTTCACGAGAGGGGCCCGGGCCGCGGCTTCCCGGGAAAACCCCGCCGGGAACCATCGCCGCACAAACTCCCCGGACGCCACGAGGACGTAGCGGAGGGACCCGATCCGGGTCGCGGTACAGCCCTCCGGGGCTTCCCGCTCGGAGGTGACGCAACCCGAGACGGCTCCCGACTTCAGGTATTTGATCGTCTGTTCGTGTCCGTCCACGAAGAGTTCCAGGGTGGTGCCGGAATCCCGGGCGAAGGAGGCGACGGCCTCCAGGAACCACACGAAGAGGCTGTCCGTGTTGACCGCCACGGGGACGTGGGGTCTGTAGACCGGGGATTTCGTGCTGATCCCCTGAACGGTCTCATCCTCCAGGGCCTGAACCTGGCGGTAATGCCGAAGAAGGCGGGCCCCCGCATCTGTGGGCCGGGGCGGATTTTCCCGGATGATCAGGGCCCGGCCGATCTGGTCCTCCAGCAGTTTGACCCGCTGGGACACCGCGGATTGGGTGATGCACAGTCGGTCCGCGGCCCGGGCGAAGCCCCCCTCGTCCAGGACCGCGGCGAAGGCCTGGATCAGCTGGTAGTCGAGCATGCGGTATATTACCACCCCTTCTCGGGTATCGGAAAAGATAATTTCACAAAATCGGATACCCGCCCCATACTGACGGTGCAAGGAGAAACGAATGAACGACACCACATTGTCACCCGTTAAGGATATTCGACTGACCTTCGACGAACTCCCCCCCGACCCGGTCTTCGTCCCCGGCATCCGGCGGGCCCCCCGCCGGGACGCCGCCCTGACCCCGGCCCAGGAGGCCTTGGCCCTCAAGAACGCCCTTCGCTATATCCCCGAGCCCTGGCACGAGCGGCTGGCCCCGGAGTTCCTCGAGGAGCTTCGGACCCGGGGACGGATCTACGGCTACCGCTTCCGCCCCGAGGGACCCCTCAAGGGGAAGCCCATCGACGCGTACGAGGGCCGCTGCGTCGAGGGGAAGGCCTTCCAGGTCATGATCGACAACAACCTGGACTTCGAAGTGGCCCTCTATCCCTACGAACTGGTCACCTACGGGGAGACGGGGCAGGTCTGCCAGAACTGGATGCAGTACCGCCTGATCAAGAAATTCCTGGAGGTTCTGGACGAGAACTCCACCCTGGTGGTCGAGTCGGGGCACCCCTTGGGACTTTTCAAGAGTCACCCCCTGGCGCCCAGGGTCATGATCACCAACGGGCTCATGGTCGGCATGTTCGACAATTCCAAGGATTTTGCCGTGGCCGCGGCCCTGGGGGTGGCCAACTACGGGCAGATGACCGCGGGGGGCTGGATGTACATCGGCCCCCAGGGGATCGTCCACGGCACCTTCAACACCCTTCTGAACGCGGGTCGCCTCAAGCTGGGGATCCCCGCGGACAAGGACCTTTCCGGGCGGCTCTTCGT
>JAAYUR010000140.1 GCA_012517645.1 Treponema sp. | reverse complement strand
GGGATCTCCCGCAAGGGGGTCTGGAAACGGTTTTCCCAGGTCCGCGACCTGTCCGGAGTGGGCGGAAAGGTGCATACCCTGCGCCACTCCTTCGCTACCCACCTCCTGGCCGGAGGCGCGGATCTCCGTACGGTGCAGGAACTCCTGGGGCACTCGGACATCGCGACGACCCAGATCTATACCCATGTGGATCCCGAGGCCCTGGGGGACTATCACCGTGAGTATTTCCCCAGGCGTTGAACGGCGGAGCCGTGGGGGCGTCGAAAAAGACCGCGCCCAAAGGCAAGCGCGGAAGGTTCCGGCGGGCGTAGTAGGGAGGGATGGTGAGCGTATGAAACGAACCGGAGCCTTGGTTTCCTTTCTCCTGGCCGCGGCGACCCTCCTGTCCTCCTGCGGCGCGGATTCGGACCTGAAGAAGATCTTCGACCTGGAGGAGCGAAGCACCAGGGGGGCTCCTCCGTCCACGATCGAGGATTTGAAAAAGGGCATCGCGGAGTATTCCCGGGAGGCGGACCGGACGATCAAGGCCACGGAGCGCATCGGTACCTACTGGAGGCTCCTTGCGGTACGCTACCTCGAGAGAAGGATGTACATCGAGGCCTACGAGGCCGCCAAGGAAGCCCTTCAGTACTTTCCGGACAACACGGGCCTCTACTACACCATCGGGCTCGGCCTTTCCTACCAGGCGAAGGTCGATTCCGTGGGCGGGGCCGCGTCCCAGGCGCTTCGAGCGGAGCGCCTCGCCTCCGCGGAGGCCGCCTACCTCCGGGCCCTGGAGTTCAACCCCCGGTACGGCCGGGCCCTGTACGCCCTTTCCGTGCTCTACGTCTTTGAAATGGATCGACCGGAGGATGCGGGGCCCTACCTGACCCGTCTGCTTTCCATCGAAACCCGGAACGTGGACGCGATGTTCCTCCTGGCCCGGGTCCGGTACACCGAGGGACGTCTTGAGGAGGCGGCGAACCTGTACGATTCCATCCTGGCCACCACCAAGGTGGAGGAGAAGCGGAAACAAGCGGAGGAGAACAAGAAAACCGTGCTGGACCTGCTGTATGAAGGGCGACCGCGACCGTAGCCGGTTCCGGCTCGCCCTGGACCGGGTGCCCTTTCTCCGGGCCCGGGACAAGATCCGGGCGGATTACGTCCTTGACCCGAAGGCCGGGCTTTCAGTACTTTCGCCGGATCGGTTGGAAGCCTTCCTCGGTAGGAGGCTGGGTTCCCGGTCCCGGCCCCGCACGCCCGCCGGGGAAGGTCCGCTGGAGTGGGTCCCCGATGTTTGGGAGGCCCGAGCCGAGAAAGACCTGGATTGGCTCGAGTCCTCCGGAGCCGGGTTCTGCGCCTACGCGGATCCGGACTACCCCCCGGTCCTGCGGGAGACCTCCCGTCCGCCCTTCCTGGTATACTACCGCGGCTCTCTGCCGGATCCGGAAACGCCCCTGTTGGGGATGGTCGGGACCCGGTATCCGACGGGCCGGGGGCTGGAGACCGCGGCGCGTCTGGCCGCCGAGGCGGCCGGTCTGGGCCTTCCGGTTGTATCGGGCCTTGCCCGGGGCATCGACGCTGCCTGTCACCGGGGCGTCCTGGAAGCGGGGGGCCGGACCTGGGCGGTCCTGGGTTGCGGGATCGACGCCGTCTATCCCCCGGGGAACCGTGAATTGGCGGCCCGCATGATCCGGGCGGGAGGGGGGCTTCTATCCGAGTATCCCCCGGGGACGGAACCCCTCCGGTACCATTTTCCGGAACGAAACCGGATCCTGGCGGGCCTGTGCCGGGCGGTTCTGGTCGTGGAGGCTCCCCGGGATTCCGGGGCCCTGATCACCGCGGACTTCGCCCTGGAGGAGGGACGGGACGTCCTCGTGGCGGAGGCCTGCCTGGACAGCCCCCGGGCGGAGGGCTGCGTCCGGCTCCGAGCGGAAGGAGCCCCGGCGGTCGCGGATCTCCGGGAACTGGCGGAAGAGTGGGGCAAAAGCCCCGATCGAAGATACGCCGCGGCGGATGCGAATCTGTTTGCGGAGACGACGGAGCGAGGATGATGAGCGACATGTCGGATACAGGAACGACCTCGACGACGGTCTCGGCCGCGGAGCGGAGGGCACCTAAGCCTTCTTCGCGGAAAACGGCATCGGCCAAGGCGAAGACGTCGAAAAAACGGAGCGGGACCCTGGTCATCGTG
>JAAYUR010000299.1 GCA_012517645.1 Treponema sp. | reverse complement strand
TCTTCTTGTCGAGGACGTCGAGGTGACCCTCCGGCGCAGGGAGGTCCGGACCCTGCGAGTCGTCATCCGGCCCCCGGACGGCCGGATCCTGGCCACGGCGCCCCTGCTCATGCCCGAGACCGCGGTCCGGGCCTTCCTGAGCGAAAAGCTCTCCTGGATCCGGCGCCACCGGGAGAGCATCCGGGCCCGGGAACCCCGCGCCGCCGCGGATATGGAGAGCGGGGACACGGTCTTCTGGCTCGGCCGTCCGTACCGCCTCTCGGTCCGGGAGCGAGGGCGGGGGATCGGCGCCCGGATCGCGGGACCGGATACCCTGGAGCTGTACGCGCCCCCCGGTGCCGACGCGGCCCGGCGGAGGAAGATCCTGGACGGGTGGTACCGGGACCGGCTCAAGGAGTTGATCCCGCCCTTGGCGGCCAAGTGGGAAGCGGCCCTGGGGGTCCGGGCCGCGGAGTGGGGGGTCAAGCGCATGAAGACCCGCTGGGGCACCTGCAACATCCGGGCCCGGCGGATCTGGCTCAACCTGGAGCTTGCGACCCGTCCCGCCGAGTGCCTGGAGTACGTGGCGGCCCACGAACTGGCCCACCTGATCGAGCGGAACCACAACCCCCGGTTCCACGGCATCCTTGACCGGGTCCTGCCGGACTGGCGGAAGGCCCGGGCGGCCCTGCGGAGCGCGCCGCCCCCGCGGTCGGCTTGAGGGCCGCGGGTCGGGACGTCGCCGGGACTGGTTTTGGAAGGGAAGGGGCCGGGGAGGGAAACCTTTTAAAAAGGTGTCCCTCCCCGGACAGGTCTACCTCCTGCGGCCCGTGAGCCTAAGCAGGTGCAGGAAGAGGTTGATGAAGTCCAGGTAGAGCTGGAGGGCCCCGTAGATCGAGAGGCGCAGGTAGTTGCCCTCGTCCACCTCGGAACCGAAGCGGGCGGAGAGGGCCTTGATCTTCTGTACGTCGTAGGCGGTCAGGCCCGAGAAGATGGCCACCCCCGCGAGGGACACGATCCAGCCGAGACCGTCGGAGCGCAGGAAGATGTTCACCACCGAGGCGATCACGAGGCCGATGACCCCCATGGCCAGGTAGGTCCCCATCCGGGTCAGGTCGATCTTCGTCGCGTAGCCCAGGAAGGCGAGGGTCGCGAACATCCCCGCGGTGATGAAGAAGACCGAGGCGATGGACCCGGAGGTGTAGACCAGGAAGATCACGGAAAGGGTCACTCCGGTGAGGCCGGAGTAGCCGACGAAGGCCGCGGCCGCGGCGGCGGGGCTCATCTTGAGGACCCGGGAGGCCAGGAACCAGACCGCCCCGAGCTGGCCGAAGACGAGTCCGTAGAAGAGGAAACGGTTCAGGACCAGGGCGCGGATAAGGCCCGGGCTCTTGGACACCCCCCAGGCCACGATGCCCGTGAACGCCAGCCCCAGGGTCATCCAGACGAAGGAGTTGCGCAGGATGTTCCGCTCCAGGGTCAGGGTTCCGTACCCGGCGCGGGTCATGCTGTCGGACATGGATGCCTCCAAGTAAGGAGGCCGGGCGCGGGCCCGGCCTTCGAATATCTGGAAGCGGCCCGGGAATCAGGCCCGGAGCCGCGCGGCATGGATTGGGGCGCCGTACGCTATACGCATGTCGGCCTCCTTTCCAGGTCGGTATGGTTCGATCATAGTCCCGCCCCGGGATTCCCGCAAGGGGCGTCGGGCCGCCGCGG
>JAAYUR010000484.1 GCA_012517645.1 Treponema sp. | reverse complement strand
CGGTTCGGCGCCCCCGGACGCGCCGGGAGTTCCTTCCTGTCTCCCGGCGTCGGCCTGGCCGGACAGCGCGGTGATCATGTCGTCCATCTTGCGGAGCTTCCGGGAGAGGTCCCGGGCCAGGTTCATGACCAAAAGGGCGAAGATCTTGGGGTCCAGGCAATAGATCTGTCGGACCGCGCGGTTCGATATAGCCGCCACCCGGAGGGGCTTGAGGGCGCGGACCGTGGCCGCCGAGGGTTGGACGTCCAGCAGCTCCATCTCGCCGAAGGTCTCGCCCTCTCCCAGCTCCGTCAGGACTCGGCTTCCCTTGACGATCGCCACGCGGCCGTCCAGGATGAAGAAGATGCTGTCGTTGGGTTCCCCTTCCCGGAGCACGGACTCTCCTTCCGCGTAGGATGACAGGACCAGGAGGGGACGGATTCGCTCGACCTGGTCCGGGATCATCCCTCCGAAGAGCGAGTACCTCTGCAGGGCGGCGGTGTCGATCATACGCGTCTCCGCTCGGGCGCCCCGGGCCGAATCCGGGCGGAGTCCGAGCCGGGTGTTCGGGCGAAGGCAGGACAACACCGTGGATCGGTATCTACCATACGAATTCTACCATATCACGGGCTCCGCCGGGGGACAAGCTCGTCCCCTCACAAGCTTCGTACCAAGAGGCCCGGGTTGCCCAAGCGGATGCAAGCCGCTAGGATGGCGTACATGAAGCGCAAATCCGGCTTCCCCGAGGACCTCCTGTTCTGCGCGGCTCCCGCGAACGACGCGTCCGCCGAGGCCCCGACGGCCGGCCCGGCCTCCCCGGGCCATCCGTCCTCGGAGGAGGCCATCCTCCGGGCTTACCTGCGGATCCTGGGCCTCAAGCGCCTGTACCGCCAAGGCTGGCTCAAGCGGGGAGTCCCGGAATCGGCCTGCGAGTCCGTGGCGGACCACTCCTTCGGCACCGCGATCCTGGCCCTCCTGGTCGCGGGCCGTCCGCCCTTCCAGGACGCGGACCCCGGAAAGACCTGCCGCATGGCCCTGGCCCATGAGCTGGGGGAGGTCTACGCGGGGGACATCACCCCCGTGGATGGCATTTCAAAGGAAGAAAAGTATCGGATGGAGCGGGAATCCCTGCTTAGGGTCCTGGAGGGCGCCCCGGGGTGCGAAGAGATCCTGGCTCTCTGGGAGGAATTCGAAGAGGGCGCCGGCCCGGAGGCCCGGCTCCTGCGGCGCTTGGACCGTCTGGAGATGGGGATCCAGGCCGCGGTCTACCGGGCGGAGGGCTTCGACCGCATGGGGGAGTTCCTTGATAGCGCCCGGAAGGCCGTGGGAGAGGGGTACCTGGGAGAGGTGCTGGCGAGGGCGGTGGACAGTGGCCGGCGGCCGGCGGACGGCGGACGGAAATGAGGCGACGGTGCGGTCACCGGAAATCACCCTGGCGTGGACGCCGGCGGTCCGTTGATGCTTCAACTCCGTCCACCGCTCACCGTCCGCTGTCCACTCTCCTCAGCTGATCCTTCAAGTCCTCGGTTTCCTTGATCCAGAACGCCCGGCTTCCCCAGTCCGGGAAGTGCCGCAGAAAGCCCGAGTCCCGGCGCTGACGGGCCTGCCAGGCCAGATAGTGGATCATCCGCAGGAACCGCAAGGGTTCGATCAAGGCGCTCTCCCGGGGATCGAAGGGCCGGAACTCCTCGTAGCCTTCCAGGATCAAGGCGAACTCCCTTGCGCACTCGTCCGAGGGGCCGGGAAGGAGGAGCCACAGGTCCTGGACCGCGGGGCCCATGGCCATGTCGTCGAAATCCATGAGCAGAAGGCCCTCTCCGGGCCGGTCCAGGATGTTGCCCCGGTGGAAGTCCCCGTGGATCCGGAGGAGCCGTGCGTTCGCCAGAAGGGGATCCAGGATGCTCCGTGCCTCCTCGGCGGCCTCGAAGAACTCCGCGCGGCATTCCGGGTGGGGCAGGCCCTCCCGCTCGAGCTCCCGCAGGTACTCGGTCAAGAGTCCGGGTCGGAAGGTCGCCCTGTGCTCCGCGGGCCTCCGGGCGCCCACGGCGTGGACGCGCCCCGCCAGGCGGCCCAGGCGCAGCCAGTCCTCGTCCGTCTCCGCGTCGAAGCCCCGGCCTCCCCGCCTGGGGAAGAGGGCGAAGGGGTAGCGGGTCTCCCGGCCGTCCCCGGTCTCCAGCACCAGGGCCGGCAGGGTGTCCCCCTCCGAATCCGCAAGGGGGGATGCGACGGGGATTTCCGCTTCCGCAAGCTCCGCCAGGAAGGAGTGCTCCTCCCGGATGGCCTCGGTCGTCCAGCGTCCGGGGCGGTAGAACTTGGCCACGAAGTCCCGGCCCTCCGTCGTGCGAAGGCCATAGACCCGGTTCACGTAGCTGGGATAGGGGATCCAGATCCCCTCCAGGTCCAGGGCGAAGGCCTCCCGTACGGCCTCCATCGCGAGGTCGGGGGTCAGGACGTCGAAGGGGGCGGTCATGGGTCCACTGTACGGCAGGGGACGTCTCCGCGGCAAGGACCGCGGGATAGCGGGGTCTCTCCGGCGGATCGGCTTTACGGCAGCCTTGGGGGACCCTATACTGGCCGACGGTCGCAGAACCGTCCAAGCAGGGAGGGCCTCATGAGGGTATTCGTCACCGGAGCCACAGGATACATCGGATCGGCCCTTGCCCTGTCCCTGCTGGAGGAGGGCCACGAGGTGCGAGCCCTGGCCCGGAATCCGGACCGGGGGTCCTTCCTGGAGGCCCGGGGGGCCCGGGTGGTCCCGGGCGACCTGGGGGATCCGGCGTCCCTGGACCGGCTCTGCGAGGGGACCGAGGCGGGCTTCCACCTGGCCGGCTGGGTGAAGGCCTCGGGGTCCCCCGCGGATTACGAGGAGGCCAACGTGGCCGGGGCCCGCCGGGTCTTCGAGGCCGCCCTACGGGCGGGGGTCCGGCGGGTGGTCTTCACCTCCTCCGCGGGAGTCCTG
>JAAYUR010000128.1 GCA_012517645.1 Treponema sp. | reverse complement strand
GCTGGGGCGCGGAGCGGCCCATCGACACGAACTCCACCGAGGCCGGGCGTTCCCGGAACCGCCGAGTCGAGATCACCATCCTGGAGAACTAGCGAAGCCGCGGTCCGAGGGCCCCCGGGCCTCCCCGACGATCCGTCCCTGCCCCGGGGTCGGAATACCGGCGCGGCCGCCAGAGCGCCTCGCCGCCTAGTATTCCCCCCGGCCCAGAACGAAGACCGCCGCCCGATCCGGAGAAAGCAGGCGCGCGGCCAGGTCCCGGAGCCGCTCGGGGGACGGCGGGGAATTCGGTGCCAAGTCGGCGGGTTCGTCCGCGGCCGGGGAGGTCATTCCCGGATTCTCCCCGAAGGGTCCGGTGCCGATCGGGACACCGGCCCGCTCCGCCCGTATCCGGTCCAGCAACAGCCGATAGAGTTCCTGGTCATCCGCCGGCGCGGGAGGATGCGGTGGTGAATCGGGGAAGCTGGAATCCCCCTCTCCCGATTCGAAGGCGGCAAGGACCCGGAGGGCCTCCTCCGCCAAGGATCGGGCCCGTCCGGGAGCCGCCTCGAATTCGATGCGGAAGTCCCCCGCGCCGGGGTGATCCGCGAAGTGTTCCCAGGAGCAGAATACGTCGTAGGTCTCCGCCGACTCCTCCCGAAGCCTGCGGAAGAGCCGGTATTCCAAGGCCCGGGCCAGATCATCCAGGTCCCGGAGGTCGGGAGCGTCCAAGCTCCGGAGGCTCCAGAGGACCAGGACCCGTCCCCGGGGATGGTTCCCCGAGTCCAGGAGCCGCAAACCCGGCGCCGGGGCGGGAGGAAGCGGCGGGACGGGCTCCCGGATTCGGCCCTCCCCCAAAGAGCCCAGGTGTTCCCGGGCCAGGCCCTCCGCCGCCGGGAGGTCGAAATCCCCGACCGCCAGGAACTCGAAGTCCCCGGGATCCCCGAAGCGGTCGGCCCAGGCCGCCCGAATCGCATCCGCGGTCCAGGATTCCGCCTCCTCGAACCCGACCCGGCCGATTCCGGGTTCCGGGGTATCCCCCCGGATGGAAAGGAACTCGGACTCCGGACCCGCGGCAAGGCGAAGCTCCTCCGCCCGGGCGGACGAGGCCTTCCGGAGGACCTCCGGATCCACCCGGGGCGCCCGGAACGAGGCGGCCAACAGGCGGAAAAGCAGATCCAGATCCTCCGCGCTTCCGTCGATCTCGACCGACTCCTCCCGGGCCGCCGCGTCGGCCTTCCAAACAGCCCCGGTACCCGCCAGAGCGGCCCGCAGCCCGCCGGGCGAGCGTTCCGGGTACCCCGCCCGGGCCAGGATCCCGGGAGCCTCGTCCGCTGCGGGGCGGCGGGCGGGGGGGACAGCGGCCAAGCCGCCGGGGGACCAGGCCCCCAGGTAGGCCCAGCCCTCGCCGGAGCCGGTGGCCCGGATTCGGATCCGGAGACCATTGGCCAGGCCGAGCTCGACCGTCCCGTCGGCCAGCACCATTCGGGACTCCGGCCCGGACGCGGAAACCCCGGTACCGCCGCGAGACCCGGCCGAGTGTTCCACCGCCTCCGCCTCGCCGCGCCCCCCCGGCGCGCCGAAGCCCCCCGGGCCGGCCGAGGCCGAGGGGGGTTCCCGAAGCCCGAGGACCGCGCTTCCATTGCTCCTACCTTCGCAGATTCCGGAGAGGAACGCCTCCGACAGCTCCGCGTCCGAAGGCCCGCCGGGCCCGGGCCGGGCCACGAATACCAGCCGCCCGTCGGGATCCGGAAGGTCCCCGGGGACGGTACCCGTCGGGGGAGAGCCCCTATCCAGGGCCGCCCGCCGGAGCCTCTCCTCCAGGTCGTCCGCCCGGCCCGGGTCCAGGGAGGCATCGCCGTAGAGGAATTGCCGGATCGCGGACTCCACCGCCTCGTAGGCGTCAGGATCCGGATACGGCAGGGTCAGGCCTACCTCCCGGGCCGCGGTCTCGGACTCCCCCGGGTCGGCACCGTAAACGCGGAGGGCACCGAGTTCCCGACCCAGGGCCCGCAGGGTCTCCGCCTCGGCCCCGGGAGTACAGGATACCCGGACGGTCCAGAGGCGCTCCCCGAAGCGATCCTCCCTGCGATCGGAATCCAGGAAGAACCACGGAACCTCGGGGGCGGCCCCCAGATCCGCAAGGCGGCCGGAAAGGACCCTCTCCGCAAGCCGGGCGCGGTACTCTCCGGTCCAGTCCGTCCGCGTCCGGAGAGCCCGGGAGGGTTCCCGGAAGACCAGGCCGAGCTCCGCGCGCCTCCGGCGCTCGTCCCGGGAGCGGAGGATCCGGGCCTCCGGCCGCGGGTTGTACCGGATAAGGGCCGGGGCCCGGACGGGCTTGGATCGGCCGGGGAGATCCGCGAAGGCGCTTTCCATCGCCCTCCGGGCGTCCGGGGCCTCGAAGGGACCCGAGGCGATAACCGCCGCTCGGCTTGGGAGATATTCACGGCTGTAGAAGGCCCGCAGGGCGGTGGCGTCGGCGCCGTCCACCGATTCCGGCGTCCCAAGGATGCCCCGATCCGCAAGGGGCGTACCGCCGTAGAGGACTCCCTCCAGGCTCGAGGCCAGGCGATCCTCGGGGCTGTCGTACTCCCGCATCTCCGCCCGGATCACCCCCTTCTCGCGCTCCACCTCCTCCGGATCGAAGCGAAGCTCGGAGATCCATTGCCGGAGTATGCGGAATCCCAGGGACAGGGAGTCCCCTCTATCGGCGGACAGCCCGGCCGGAAGCTCCAGATGGAAGACCGTGTAGTCCGGATAGGTGAAGGCGTTCATCTCCAGGTCGAGCCCGCCGTCCAGGGACTCCAGGAGATCGTCCAGGGAATTGCCCGGGTAGGCGGACGTGCCGTTGAAGGCCATGTGCTCGACGAAGTGGGCGTAGCCCCGTTCTCCCTCGAGTTCCCGGGCCGAGCCCGCGGCGACGACCAGCCGGAACACCAGACGGTCCTCGGGTCGGGTCGTCGGGCGCAGGTACCAGGAGAGGCCCGAGGGGAGGGAGCCGGAGACCAGGCCCCGGTCCGGGGGTAGGGCATCGCCGGGGCTTCCGAGGAAGGAGGCTAAAACCGCGGCGGCGACAAGGGCGGACGCTGCCAGGGCTCCTCGGCGGCGGAGCGTGCCCATAGTGTTACGAAGCTTGTGAAGCGGCGCGGGCGTCCGCCTCCGCGGTCAGGCGGGTCAAGTCGAATTCGTAGGGCATCTTGGTCGGGCGGCCCTCGCGGTTGACGAAGCCCCATTCCAGGTCGGCCGAGGCCAACACCGTGTCGCCCCGGCGGACGACCTGTCGCATCCGTCCGCTCACCTTCCGGGAGGCCACGACCTCGGTCTCGACGGTCAGCTCGTCCTCCAGGAAGGCCGGGGATTTGTACTCTATGCAGACCTTGGTGACGTACAGACCGTACCCCGCGGCTATGAGCCTTTTGTAATCGAGGCCGATGGCGCGGAGGAACTCCCCCCGGGCCACTTCCAGGTAATGCAGGTAATTGGCGTTGTTCACGTGCCCGTAGCCGTCGCACTCGTAGGATCGTACGGTCAGTCTTGTAACGTGGATCATGGTGCGAGTATGGCGAAAACGGAATGTTTCCGCTACAGTAGCGGCGGCGCCGCGATCCGCGGCCGGCACTAGCGCGGGCGGGAAGATCCAACACCCCCTCCCGTAGCTCCGGTCCGCAGCCCTTCCGCGGCGTTCGGAGGATCCATGCGTCCCTTCCTGGACGACCTGACCGCCG
>JAAYUR010000192.1 GCA_012517645.1 Treponema sp. | reverse complement strand
ATCCAGGGCCGCCTCCTTGATCAGATCCCACTCGGCCTCGGTGTCCGTGGGGAAGGCGTTGATGGCCACCACCGCGGGAACCCCGAACCTCCGCAGGATGCCCAGGTGGGCCTTTAGGTTGACCAATCCCTTTTTCAGAAGCTCGCGGTTCTCTTCCTTGTACTCCGGCGCCAAGGGCTTGCCCGGGACGACCTTGGGTCCGCCCCCGTGCATCTTCAGGGCGCGCACGGTGGCCACCAGGACGGCGGCGTCCGGGTAGATCCCGCTGGCCCGGCACTTGATGTCCACGAATTTCTCGAAGCCCATGTCCGCGCCGAAGCCGCTCTCCGTGACCAGGTAGTCCCCGACCTTGACCCCCACCTGGTCCGCGAGGATGGAGGAATTCCCGTGGGCGATGTTCGCGAAGGGCCCCGCGTGTACGAAGGCGAGCTGTTCCTCCAGGGTCTGCATGATGTTCGGGGCCAGGGCGTCCTTGAGCAGGATGGTCATGGCTCCCGCCACCCCCAGATCCTCGGTGGTCACCTGCTTTCCGGTCTTGTCCAGGCCCAGGACGATGCGCCCGATCCGCTCCCTGAGGTCCCGGAGATCCTTGGCCAGGGCCAGGATGGCCATGACCTCGCTGGCCACGGAGATGTCGAATCCCGTCTCCCGGAGGGGGCCGTTCTCGATGCCCCCCACCCCGACGAGAATCTTGCGGAGGGTGCGGTCGTTCATGTCCAGGACCCGGCGCCACCAGACCTCGTAGGGATCGAAGTTGAGCTTCCGCAGGCCCAGCTTCTCAAAATACGCGTCGGACCAGCGGCCCTCATGGTAGATCCGGGCGTCCAGGGCGGTGGAGCAGAGGTTGTGGGCCGCGGAAACCGCGTGGATGTCCCCGGTCAGGTGGAGGTTGAAGTCCGCCATGGGCACGATCTGGCTGTACCCCCCGCCCGCGGCGCCTCCCTTGATCCCGAAGGTGGGTCCCATGGAGGGCTGGCGTATCGCGCAGATGGCCTTGCGTCCCAGAAGGCCCAGGCCCTGGGTCAACCCTACGGTGGTCGTAGTCTTGCCTTCCCCGAGGGGGGTCGGGGTGATGGCGGTCACGTCGATGTACTTGGCCTTTTTGGGCGTTCCCGCGTTCTCCCGAAGAAACTCCAGGCGGACTTTCGCCTTGTACTCCCCGTACATCTCCAGGCGTTCGGCGGGGATGCCGTACCGGCCTGCGATTTCCGCGATAGGCTGCACGTTCGCGGCTTGGGCTACGTCGATGTCGCTGGGAACCGGCTTGAGCTTCTGGACGGACATGGGACCTCCTTGAACCAGGGTATATAAAAAGTAACCTGCCGGGATACCCGTGTCCAATTAAATATATTCATACCCAATTAGGAATAGCGGCGCTTCAGGACAGTTTGTGGTGAGCCTCCGCCAGTCTGTCCGGGATGGCGATGCCCTGGGGGCACTTGGGCACGCATTCCCCGCAGGATACGCAGGCGTCGCCTCCGATGCCGGAACGTCGGTACGCGGATTCGTACCACCGCCGGCGATCCTCCCGGCGATCGGGGAAGGCGGCCCAGGTGTTGTAGATCGCGAAGACCTCGGGGATCGGGATCTTGTTCGGGCAGGGCAGGCAGTACCCGCAGGTCGTGCAGGGTACGGGCATCTTTTCCTTGAAATAGGCGCGGACCTCGTCGTAGAGGGCCGTCTCCTTGGCGGTGATCGAGTTGGCCCGGGAGGCGTCCGCTACCGCGGCGTTCTCCCAGATCTGGGACTCGGACCCCATGCCCGAAAGGACGGTCACCACCTCCTGGGGATCCAGGGCGAATCGGAGGGCCCACTCGGCGGGCATCCGGGGGACCGGCCAGCGGGCGAATACCTCCCGGGCCTCCCGGGGCAGGACGGCCAAGCCGCCCCCCCGGAGGGGCTCCATCACGATGACCCCGAGCTCCTTGGATGCGGCGTACCGGATGCCCTCCCGGCCGGCCTGGAACTCCGTGTCCAGGTAGTTGTACTGGACCTGGCAGAACTCCCAACCCTCCCAGCCGTCCACGATCCGCTTGAACACCTCCAGGGAGTCGTGGAAGGAGAACCCGATATGCCCGATCCGTCCGTCCGCCTGGGCCTTGCGCAGGAACTCCAGGCCCTTAAGGCGCAGGACCTTCTCCCATCGGGAGGCGGTCAAGGCGTGGAGGAGATAGAAGTCGATCCGCTCCGTCCCCAGACGCCCGAGCTGTTCCGAGAGGAATTTCTCCCAGTCCGACTCGGACTTGACCAGCCAGGTGGGGCTCTTGGTGGCTACAAGAAATTCCCCCCGAAGGCCCGTTCGGGAAAGGGCCCGGCCCACAGCCTCCTCGCTCTTCCCGTCGTGGTAGATGTACGCCGTGTCCAGGTAGTTGATCCCCGCCTCCTCGGCGGCCCGGAGCATAGCGTCCAAGGCGTCCGGGTCGATCCGACCCTCGTCGCCGTTCAATACGGGAAGGCGCATGGCTCCCAGGCTCAGGGCGGAGATCTCAAGGTCGGGGATCTTGGGGAAGACTCGATACTGCATGACCGGGAGTATAGCGAAATCCGCATTCAAGCGAAATACTCCAATCCCGGCTCGGATCAACGATCCCTTCCAATTTCCGGACGCCGCGCCGGAAACGAGCTT
>JAAYUR010000209.1 GCA_012517645.1 Treponema sp. | reverse complement strand
TGCGCCCAGGCCTGCCGCCGTCTCTACTCCAACGACCGGGAGACGGGGTACTACTTCTCTCCCGACGACCTGGAGCTGATCGCCCGGGTGCCGGACCTGGCGGAGGCGGGGGTCTCGGCCCTCAAGATCGAGGGCCGCATGAAGAGCTCCGAGTACGTCGGCACCGTGGTGGGCGCCTACCGGTACATGATCGACAACTACAGACTCGATCCCGAGCGCGCCTTGGCGAAAGCCCAGGCCATGCTCCGCAGCGATTTCGCCCGGCGCAAGACCACGTACTGGTTCGAGGGCACGGCGGCCCCCGACTTCATCCGCCCGGACCAGGCGGGAGGGACGGGCATTCCCCTGGGAAGGATTCGGGAAGTCCGGGCCTTTGAAGGAAAGCTCGAGGGACGCTGGGCCCTGGTCAATACCTTCGAGGGGATCGCCGAAGGTGATTCCGTGCGGGTCCATCGGGCGGACGATTCCGGCCGGGAGACCGGCAAGGTCAAGGAAGTCCTGCGAAAACCCGAGGGGATGTACCTGCGCCTGGAGCTTCCGTTCCGCCAGAACGACCAGATCTACCTGATACAGACCCGGAGCATGGCTCGAAGGTACAAGACCGTCCTGCCCTCCAACCTGGAGCGCTTCCGGCGTTTCCCCAGCTACGACTCCGCCCCCCGGGTGGAGTTCCCGAAGCCTTCGGGCGATCTGCCCCGGCGGGAGGGGGCCCCAGCCCCCCGGGGGGGCCGACAGGCGTCCGCCGCCCGGACGCCCGCTCCCCAGGCGGAGGTCTTCCCGCCGGGCATCTATGCCCTGGTCGGACGGGCCGCGGACCTGCACGTCCTCCTGGCCGCGCGGCCCGTGAAAGCGGCCCTCCGGCTGAACCGCGGCACCGCCGCGGATCTGCGGGCCGAGGAGAGCAAGGTTCCGTTCAAGCGGGATTCCCTGATCCTCTGGCTGGATCCCTTCTTTTCGGAGAGCGACGCCGAATGGCTTTCTGCGGAGCTGGACTATTGGATATCCCGGGGACAGAGATACTTCGTGATCAACAACCTGGGACATCTCAACCTTCTCAAGAACCGCGGAGTCGTCCTGGCCGCCGGCCCCTGGCTGTACGCCTTCAACGTCCGGGCGGCGGTGTTCCTGTTCGAAAACGGCGTGGACTGCCTGATACCTCCCCACGAGATCTCCAAGCAGGCCCTGCAGAAGCTCGCGGAGGTGATACCTCCCCGGGCCATCATGCCCCTGGTGTTCTCCTTTCCCCCTCTATTCACGATACGGTCCGACCTGGCCTCGGAGTATCGGTTCCGGAACTTCACCGACAAGGAGGGAACCGCCTACGAGCTGGTGAAGGACGGAACCGGGAGCGCCGTAGTTCCCTCCCGGCCGATGTCCTTGACGGACCGGGTTCCCTTCCTTCAAAAGGACGGCTTTGAAAAGTTCCTTCTGGACTTCGGCCACATGGAGCTGGCCAAACCCATGTACAAGCAGGTGTTCCAGGCCGCCCGGGAGGGAATCGTCCTGCCCGAGACAGGCCGGTTCAATTGGAAGAGCGGATTTTGGAACCCCGACGAAGCTTCCCCGCCCCGGGATGCCCCCAAGGAAACGCCGGGACGCGGGGCGGAGAGGTCGAGCGAGGCCCGGCACGGCTCCGCGGCGAGACCTAGGCGCGGGACCCGAGAGTCGAGCAAAGACCGGGACGGTTCCCGGAATGGGCCGAAGCGCGGAGAGGCGGGACCGAAGGCCGGTACGGCGACCCGGATTCCCGGGACCCGGCCCGCTTCCACCCGGAGTCGAAAGCCCGATCCCGGATCCCGACCTGCCCGGAGACGCGGAAGCCCCACGGGGTAGAGCGTCGGTATCCCCTCATCCCGATACAATTTTATCTTGACGAATTTCAGAACCCGGTGTAGTCTAACATTGTTGTTTCAATTACCGATATTTGGTTTCTTATAGAGAAACAAGCTCCGTTCCGGATAGGGTGTACATGAGCGGATCCACGGTCAAGGCCTTCGAGTTGCTTACTTACCTCTCCCGAAGCGGCGGACCGGTCACTCTGGCCCGGATCGCCCGGGAGACGGGCTGGGATAAAGCTACCGCGTTGAGATACCTGGGCTCCCTGGCCGAAGCCGGGGCTGTCGAGAAGAGGGAGACCGGCTGGGTTCTGGGCTTGGCCCTGATTGAACTGGCCAGCCGGGTACCGGTGTCGGAGAACGTCGCCGCCCGGGCCCGGTCGATCCTGGAGCGGCTGGCGAGGGAGACCGGTGAGACGATCAACCTCGGATCCTGGAGCAACGGCGGGGCGTATTACCTGGCCAAGGCGGACGGAGGCCGGAACCTGCGACTCCGCACCAGCCCCGGGGACCGGCTCCCCCTCCACTGCACCGCCGTGGGCAAGGCTATCCTGGCCACCCTCGACCAGGCGTACCTGGAGGATTTCTTGCTCCAGGCGCCGTCTCAGAGGCTGACTCCCACGACCATTACGGAGGCGGATGCGTTCCGGGAGGAGATCAGCCAGGTGAGGAGCGTCGGATACGCCATGGACCGGGAAGAGTACGAGCCGGGCCTGGTCTGCATCGCCGTGCCCGTGGAGATTCCCGCCCTGGGCTTCCTGGGCGCCGTGAGCGTATCCGGTCCCTCGGTGCGGATGCGGGATCCTTTCGGATCCATCCTGGATCTGCTCAGGGGCGCGGCACGGGATATCGTGACCGCCGTTTCCGCGGTCCAGAGAACGGAGTCCGAAGAGGATTGAGGAAGGCCGGGCTCGCGGCCGCGTCGAGCGCGGGTACCCGGCTGTCAAGGTTTGTTCGGTGCGCGGGAAGGCCGTCGGCCGGCCCGCGATTCCGATAGGGGGATTCTGGGGGCTTCCGGACGTTGTTCGGAAGCCCCCGCTTTTTCCCCCGCCCTAGAAAACCTCCGCCGTTTCCTCGAGCCGGGTCCGGCTTGCCCCGGAGCGCCCCTCGGGGGCTTCGCCCTTCATCTGCGGCTTGAACTCCACATGCTCCGCAACGATTTTCACCTTGTTGTGAGCCTTCCCTTCCCCGTCGTTCCAGCGGTCCTGCTTGAGCCTTCCGACGACCCGTACGCCCCGGCCCTTTTTCAAGGTTTCTCCGCAGGTCTGGGCAAGCTTGGACCAGGCCTCCACGTCGAAGAAGGAGACTTCCTTTTCCAGCTGGTCGTTCTGCTTGTACCACCGGTTGCTGGCCACCGAAAAGGTGCAGACCGGCGTACCCGAGGGCGTGGCCTTGAGGTCCGGGTCCCTCACCAGGTTCCCCTCCAGCAGGATCGAATTCAGGTTGTTCATACCTTCCCTCCCGCGCGGCATCCGCGCACAGTGTCACCGCCCCACGGAGCGGCCCGCCGGTTGAAGCCCGGGCCCCGCGCCCGGTTTTTAGCCGGCGGAGTAGTACCGCCTTCAACTCCGATTTCGCTTGCGTTCTACCGAGAAAACCCGCGGTCTTTCCCGGGAAGGGCGGAGATGCACCCTGCCCGGGCGGCTTGGACGCGTCGACCCCGCGGGCTATACTGAAGGCCATGGAAGCGTCCGGATCCGGCTGTTCCCGCCCCCGCCCGCGGGCTCTCAGAACCGCAGCGCTCGGCTCGGCCCTGCTCCTGGGAACGGCCGCGGCTCTAGTCTCCTGCGCGGTCCGGGGCAGGGAGCCGTCGGCCCGGGACGCCGCCTACCCCTTCCCGGAGGCGGAGACCTATGCCCCCGCGGTACCGTCGAAGCTTCAGGCGACGGTGGTCGCCGGAGGACTCTCCCTGGTCGGCAAGACCGAGCTGGTGGTGAATGGAATCCGCTATCCCATGGACTGTACGGGGGTGGTCCGGGCCGCGTACGCCTTCGGGGGCGTGGATCTGGCGTACCGCTTCGCCTTTTATCCGGGCAACGGGGTGGCCCGGCTCTACGGGACCCTCCGGGACGCGGGACTCCTGTACTCGACCCGCTATCCCGCCCCCGGGGACCTCGTGTTCTGGGACGATACCTACGACGCGAACGGGAACGGCCGGGCCGACGACCCTCTCACCCATGTGGGCATGGTCGTGGGGGTCGACGCGGAAGGGACCGTCTCCTACCTCCACCACAACTACCGCCGGGGTCCCGTGGTGGAGCGGATGAACCTGATCCATCCCGGCGCGGAAACCCTCTTCGTGAAGGGAGTCTACGTGACCGTCAACTCGCCGTTGCGCATGCGGGGCTCGCCCCCGGGGCCGGGGACCACCGCGGGGGAACTCTTCCGGGTCTTCGGGGCGGCGTACAAGCTTGCTCGATAGTTCCGACAGGATCAACGAAAAACGGACGGATGGACAGGATAAGAAAGAAGGGACGAATTCGGCTTGACAATTATGTTATAAATAACATAGTATACTAGTAACTATGATACCAGGGGGCTACATATGTCCATCCGGCACGCGATCCTGGGCTTCCTGAGCTGGAAACCCCACACGGGCTACGAGCTCAAGAAGGTCTTCGCGGATTCCCTGTCCTTCCACTGGTCCGGGAACAACAACCAAATCTACGGGACCCTCATCAAGCTCCACCAGGAAGGCCTGGTCACCAACGAGGTGGTCCACCAGGACAAATACCCCGCCCGCAAGGTCTACACGGTCACCCCGAAGGGCCTGGAAACCCTGCGGGCTTGGCTGGATTCGGAGCCGGAACTCCCGGAGTTCCGCAACTCCTTCCACATCCAGCTGGCCTGGGCGGACCTCCTGGGGGACCCGGAGCTCTACGCTCTCCTGGGGCGCTACGAGAGCGCCCTGGAGACCCGGCTCCTGATGGCCCGGGAAACCCTGCGCCGCGGCCGCCCGGCGCCGAACCGGTCCCGCCGGGAGGCCTACCTCTGGAAGCGGATCGAGGAGAACCACATCGGGCACCTGGAATCCGAGCTGGCTTGGGCCCGGGACGTGCGGGAGGGCCTGGGGAAGCTCCGGTACGACCCCGCCGCGCCGGCGCCGGGAACGCCGGATGCACGGGCCGGTATCGCGGGGGACGGGGAGGCGCGCGGTGTGTGAAGAAGCCGGAATCGTATTCCGATCCGCGGAAGGCCGCCGGGCGGTGCTCGCCAAGTACGACGAAGTCCTATCGAGGTGGCCCCGGCCGGTGTCGACCCGGGACATCCCCGCCCGGCACGGCCGCACCTTGGTCGTGCTGTCTGGCCCGGAAGGGGCGCCCCCGGTCGTCCTCCTCCACGGCTCGACCTCCAACGCCGTGTCCTGGCTCGGGGAAGCCGGGATTCTGTCCCGGTCCTTCCGGGTCGCGGCGCCGGACATGCCCGGGGAGGCGGGGTACAGCGAGGAAATCCGGTCCCCCGAGGCCGGAGCCCGGAGCCCGAAATTCCGCCGCCCTTCGCCTTGAATCCATCGGAGTATGAGGGTATTGTTGAAGGGAAGGAGGAACCATGCTGGACTTTTTGGTGAAAGGCGGGCCTGTCCTGTGGGTGATCATCGCGTTGTCCATCGCGGGCACGGCCATTATCCTGGAGCGGCTCCTCTACTTCCGCCGGATCAACACGGACGAGGAAAAACTTTTTCTGCGGGTGAAATCCTC
>JAAYUR010000029.1 GCA_012517645.1 Treponema sp. | reverse complement strand
TGATATATCCTAACGGTCCGAAGACCGCTAGAAGCATATTTGGAGCGCATGTTCGGCATGGCCCCTCGCGGCCCCATACCAGGTCTCGACTTCCGCCCAAGACCGCTTCCGCGCTCTTGGGCCATAGACGCACTGCCGTGCGTCCCGTCCTTACCCTTCCTGCTCTCCCTTCCCTATTCCTGTCCAAGACCCCTGCCCGCCAGCAACTTCCGTGCCAGAAGGCGTCGCTACTTATATCTTCTTACCAATTCCTTGTCAAGATCTTCCCGTTCTTTATCTTTTCAGCGCCCGAACCCACGGCCTGCCGTTTGGGGCGCTCTATCAACTTAATCTTTTCCCGCCCTCCGTGTCAAGGGCCCCTCCCGCGAACCGCCCCATCGGCGCGGCGCCGGTATGGTCAGCCGGAAGCTCGCCGGCGATTCCGAGCCGTCAAACGGCGCTCAGCGCCGAGGGTCAGCCAGAATCGCGACAGCGATTCTGAACCGTGAAACGGCGCTCAGCGCCGTTTCACGAGGCGGGGGCTACCCTACCCGATTCCCCGGGAGAGTGTCAACCGCAAACAAGCGAAATTCCCGCGGTTCCTTCAGGGTTCTTCCACGATTCTCCGCCGTCTGCCGCATAACCGCATTCCGTCTACAGGCTCTGCCCTTCCGAGATGGTATCAAGGGATCCTCCAAAACGTATCCTCGTCGCCGTAGCGTCGAAGCTCCAACGCCTCCTCGGCATGGCGCAGACCGATAGCCGAAGAACCGTCCAGGTCCGCGATCGTGCGGGAGACCTTCAGGACGGAATGCAGGGATCGGGAGGATAAGCCGAGCTTCCCGGCCTGTCGATCCAAGAAGGCCGCCGTCGATGCGTCCACAGGGCAGTGCCGATCCACCGCCCCCGCCGGAATCCGGCTGTTCACATCGAACTCCAGACCGGCATACCGTTCCGCCTGCAAGCTCCGGGCCGCCTCGACCCTCCGGCGTACGACCGCGGAGGACTCCTCCGGAGACAGCAGGCCTCGGAAAGGCGCAGGCTGTACGGGCACCCGTATGTCGATACGGTCCAGTAACGGTCCGCCCAGCTTTTTCCAGTACCTCCTGAGATCCTGGATCGAGCAGAGACAGACCGCCCCGGGCCTACCCAGGGAACCGCAGGGGCAGGGATTGGCGGCCAGGATCAGTTGAAACCGGGCCGGGAAGGATATGGTCGCCTCGGCCCGGGCGATGGAGATCCTCCCCTCCTCCGCAGGCTCCCGCAGGGCCTGCAGAATGTCCGAACGGAACTCCGGGGCCTCATCCAGGAAGAGGACGCCCCCGTGGGCCAGGGAAATCTCCCCGGGCCGTATAAACCGGCCTCCGCCGATGACCCCTTCCGCGGAGGCTCCATGGTGGGGACTCCGAAAGGGCGGCCGGCGCAACAGCCCGGCCCCGGGGCGCAAAACACCCGCGAGGGAATGGATCTGGGTGGCCTCCACCGCCGTCTTCCCGCTCAGGTCCGGGAGCAGTGTCGGAAATCTACGGGCCGCCAGGGTCTTGCCTACCCCCGGGGGACCGAACAAGAGGAGATGGTGGCCCCCCGCCGCGGCCACTTCCAAAGCCCGTCTAAGTCGAGGCTGGCCCCGGATGTCCGCGAAATCGAGCTCGTCTCCGGGCCCGTCGGAGCCGTTCGTCTCCTGGTCCTGTCCGCACGAAGGTGCGGAATCCGCTTCCCCGGGAACGGCGTCCGGAAGGGATTCGCCCCCGTGCATCGGGCCGGGCAGGAAGAGAACGCAGAGCTCCCCCAAATAGGAGACTCCGCGGATCCGTCCCCGGCCCAGGGATCGGGCCTCCGTCAGGTTATCCCTGGGAACCGCAAAATCCTCGATCCCCGCGGAGAGTCCCGCGGCCACCGCCGAGAGCACCCCCCGGGCGGGTCGGATCTCTCCGGCCAGGCCGAGTTCCCCCAAGGCCAGGATGGGCCGCCCGGCCTCCGGCACCTGGCCGCTCTCCGTCAGGATGCCCAGGGCGATGGGAAGGTCGAAGGAAGATCCCGACTTCCTAAGGTCCGCGGGAGCCAGATTGACAAGGACCCTGTCCAGGGGGAACTCGAAGCCCGCGTTACGGATAGCGGTTCGGACACGGTCCCGGGATTCCCGCACCGCGTCGCCGGGAAGGCCCGTTAAATCGAAGGCCGGCAACCCTCGGCGTATGTCCACCTCCACCTTCACCAAGCCGCCGTCAAATCCGGCGGGCGCGAACGCGTATACCTCCATTCCAGCCTCCGGGGATAATCCGCGCGGAATCGTCCGGATGCTTGCTCTGGGGATGCTCTCGGGATACGGGGAGGAATTCGGAGCTGGAACGGGAAAACCAAACCGCCGCGTCGATCCGGGCTATAGCGTCCAGGACCCGGGCGACAGGATCCCGGGAATTCAGCGGAGGCGCTTGCGAGCCACCATGACCGCGAAGGCGGCTCCGTACAGCAGGGTCGGGAGGTTGGACAGGATGAGCACGGCCAAGGGAACACCCGGCGCGACCGAAGGGCCTTCCGGGACCACCCCGAACCGGAACAGAAGCCCGTACAGGATGTCCGCGTAGCCGGCCACCGTGCCTACGACCATGAGCCTCCATGCGAGGTCCCGGGTCCGGGACCAGAGGACGATCGCCAGAAATGTTGTGACGGCGGTCACGAAGAGGCGGGAGACGAGCAGAACAGGGGCCGCGGTATCCATGGCTCTATACTACTCCGCGAGGTACGGCGGGTAAAGACGCATCCCGAGAAGGTGGCAGAAAAAAACCGAGACGCCCGTTTCGACGGCTACCCTGCCGTCGCGTCCTTGTACAGGAACCGCTTGATCTTCCGGGTGCTGGTCTTCTCGAACTCGGTGTCGCGGATCCTGAAATCCGTCACCTTCATGTACGGAGGCAAGGACTTGTTTATCCGAAGGACCTCCGACCGGACAAGGGAGCGCACGAAGTCCGCATCCCCCTCCCTGCCGGGATGGGAAGAACGGATAGCCTCGTAATTCGGGACGCAGAGGGCCACGACATCCTCGCCGGAATGGCCTTCCGCCCGTTTTCGACCCAGGACCAGGATTTCCGCGATCCACGGGGAATCCGCGAACTTCTGCTCGATCTCCTCGGGATAGACGTTCTTACCTCCTTCCGTGACGATGAGGTCCTTGGACCGTCCGGTTATGTAGATGAATCCCCGGCGGTCTATCCGGCCGAGGTCTCCGGTCCTAAGACAGCCGTCCGGGGTAAGAGTCCCTCGGGTCGCCTCCGGGTCGTTCAGGTACCCCTTCATCAAGGACGGGCTCCGAACCTGGATCTCGCCGATTCCGTCCGGTCCCGCGTCCGCGATCCGAACTTCCGTTCTCCAAACCGGCACCCCCACGGAACGGTTGTCCTTGAACATGGGCAGGTTCACCGAGATCAGAGGGCCGTTTTCGCTCATCCCGTAGCCCTGGACGAGCCGGAATCCCAGGGCGTCGAAAAAGTCCGCCGTCGCGGGGAGCAAGGGGCCGCCTCCGCTCACACATAGCCGCAGGGAGTCGAGGCCCGCCTTCTTCCGCAGGAACCCCATAAGCGCCCGGGCAGCGTCCGTCCGGAGATCCACGGCCAGGAATCGGGATATGCGGATCAACAGACCCAGGGCCCAACCCGCAGCGGCCGGAAGCTTGCGAAGCTCGGTCTCGATACCCGCTCGGATCTTGTCGAACAGCAGAGGCACTCCGATCAGAACCGTCACCCGGGATTCCCCGATATGGCGAACGACCACGGAGGGTACGATCTTCTCCACGAAGGTCACCGAACAGCCCGCTTCCAGGGGAGCCAGGAAGGTGCAGGTGGTCGCGTAGGTGTGATGCAGGGGCAGGACCGACAGGATGTTGTCCCGTCCGTCCACCCGCAGGGCCCGGACCGCAGCCTCCATGTTGGCCAGGATCCCGGCGTGGGAAAGGACGATCCCCTTTGCCACACCGGTGGTCCCGGAGGTGAAGATGATCGCCGCGGTCGCGTCGCCGGGAATGGAATCCGGATCCGGGAGCTCCACCGCCGGGGGATCGGACAGGATTCGGCGATATGCTACCTCGTCGACGCCCGAAGCCGGGCGGACATCCTCCCCGTCCAGGTTGATCAAGACCAGACCGTCCCCGGGGAAGGTCGAAACCGCGGAAATCGCCCTTTCCCGCTGCCGCCCCGAGTAGACGAGGGCCCGGGCGGAAGAGGCGGTCAGGATGTTCAAGACTCCCTGTTCGTCCAAGGCGGCATCCAAGGGTACCGCAACCAGTCCCGCGGAAACCGCCGCCAGGTAGGAGACGCACCACTCGGGGCGGTTCTCCGAGTAGATGGCTACGGAATCGCCTTCTCGGAGTCCCTTGAACAGGAAATAGCTCGCCAAGGCGCGGGCCCTGGATTCCAGATCCAGGAAGGACAGGGTCTCGTACCCTTCCTCCCGGCCTGCGGGGCGTGCCCTCAGGGCGGGCGCGTCTCCGAAGGCCCGGGCGATGCCATCGAGCATCTGGGCAAAGTTCCTGTACCGCCAGCCGGGATGCTCCGAGAAATAGGTTTTATAATCCATGGACTACCCTTCCCGGAGAGGCCGGCCCTCGAGGCGGCCTCTCCGCAAGCCCGCTAGCTATACGCCTCCAGGTCCAGCTCTCCCGCCGCGCAGGGAACCGTTATCCCCCAGTTTTCCAGGACCTGGGGATGGACTTCCCCGAAGACGCCGACCCCGGCTCCGTTTCGGAGTATCCGGGCCTGCCGTCCCGGAATGAACCGGGGATCCTCGCAGTCTTCCACGGAATACTCGGCGCCCAGGTAATACAGCAGGGCGGCGACAAGGCTGGCTGCCTCGTTGTAATTCGCTTCCCCGTGGGCGGACAGGAAGCCCAGGAAGGTGCGCGTCACCGCGCCGTAGTTGGCCGACTCGTCCTTGAAGGCCACCTTGCCGGCCTCGAAGATCCTGTGGGGATAGACGGCCTTTCCGGAAACCGACTCCGAGTTCAACAGGGAAGGCAGGATCGAGGGCCGGACATATTCGAAATTCTCGGTCATGGGGTTGGCGATGCGCAGAACCCCCTCGCCGGAGACGTTCATCCTCTCCACGTAATCCCTGCGGGATCCAAGGTAGTTGTAGACCATCTCCTGATAGCCCATGCCGATCAGGATCGCCTTGGCCTTGCGGGACAGGGTCTCCACGGGGGTAAGCCGGCCGATCGTGAAATCCTTGGGCCGTTCCGGCTCGAATCCGGACATCCCGACGCCGATCATTACGTCCTCGATGATGTCCACGGGGTGGAGAAAATCGTTCCGGTATTCGGGCGGAAAGACCGTGACGAATTGGCCGTGGATCTCCGAGCGGACCCCCATCCTAGCCAGGGCCTCCGAGACCGCGGCGGGGGAGAGGGATCGGCCCAAGAGACGACCCACCCGGCCGGAGTCCACGGACACAGGTTTCTGGAAATAGTACGGGAACACCACGGTCCTGCCGAACTCGATCGGTTCGGGGTAATCGACGGCCACGGGCTCGATGGAGTACCCCGCGTCCGCGAAATCGCAGGCGACGATGGAGGCGGAGAGGGTCACCGAGGGAAGGTCCGTGCCGGTGAGTTCAACGAGCAGGTCCGTATCCCCCACCTGGACCGCCCCGATGTCCGCGCTGTTGATGATGGGCGGATAGGACAGGACGTTTCCCCGGGAATCCGTCAGAAGGGGGTGGAGTTTCTTCCCCCGGTTGATGAACCCGAATTCCTGTCCCTTCGGGTGCTTGTCCAGGATCTCCTCGAGGTTCAGGGGCTCCGTCATCTGGAGGGGCACAAAACGCACCGAGGCGGGGGGAACGGCCTTATAGTGGACAGGCCACTGGATCAGGGCGGTCCGGTAAATGCCCATGGACACGCTGGCGCGCTTGCGGCCGTAGTTCCAGCAGAGCTTTTCCTGGGTCTGGATGGCGTCCCTCAGCATGGAGTCCGTGACGGGCTTGCCGGAAATCACGAAGGCCGCCATATAGGGGCGAACTCCCAGGACGGAGGGATCCACGACCACCCGGCGGGAAGCGGGCCTGGAATCCCCTTCCCGGGAGAAGAAGGGGTAGGACGGAACGGGCGCTCCTGCGAGGGTACGGAGCTGGCGCGCGATCCCGGCGGTGGACCAGAGATCCGGCCGGTTCGTGTCGTTCAGCTCGATCTTGATGGTCCGCTCCTCCGGGGAAACTCCCGAATTCGCGTCCCAACCGTCCAGTTCCGCCTTGGCCCCCTGGAGGACAAGCTCGAGTTCCTCGGCTCCGTAGGTGCGGCCCGCCAGGTCGAAGAAGAGCTTTTCATTGACGTCTATCTTGGGCATGTGTCTATCCTTCGTCTTCCGTTAGATCTTGGCCCGGCGGAGGCGGACGCTCTCGATATCCGGGCTGAAGAGTTCCCGGAGGTCGTTCAGCCCCAGGGCCATCAGGGCCATCCGATCGATCCCGATTCCCCAGGCCAGGACCGGAACGTGCACTCCCAGGGGCTCGGTAACCTCGGGGCGGAAGATGCCGGAACCGCCCAGCTCGAACCAGCCCAGGACCGGATGCTTGATGTGGACTTCCACGGAGGGTTCGGTAAAGGGGAAGTATCCGGGAACGTACTTGACTTCCTTGGCTCCCGCCACTTCGACCGCGAACATCTCCAGGAACCCGAGCAGAGTTCTCAGGTTGACGTCCGGACCCAGGACGATGCCCTCGGTCTGGTAAAAGTCGGACAGATGCGTCGCGTCCACCTTGTCGTAGCGGAAACATCGGGCCATTCCGAAGTAGCGGCCCGGTATCTCCGCCTTTGGAAGGGTGCGGGCGGAGAGCACCGTGCCCTGGCTGCGCAGGATCAGCCGGCGTGTGAAATCCCGATCGAACTCGTAGCCCCAGCCCCGGCTCCCGGTCTGGCCTCCGTTCTCGTGGGCCGCGGCCACGTTGGAGAGATAGGGCTCCTCGATCTCCCGGGCATGGGTGGGCTCCGCCAGGTGGTACACGTCGTGGATGTCCCGGGCGGAGTGAAACTGGGGCATGAACAGGGCGTCGGAGTTCCAGAACTCGGTTTCCACCAGGGATCCGTCGAACTCCTGGAAGCCCAGGGACACGAGCTTGTCCTTAACGCCTTCCAGAAATTCCACGTAGGGGTTCCGCCGGCCCGGAATGACCCGGGCCGCGGGCCCCCGGACGTTGTAGGCCCGGAAGCGGACGTTCTTCCAGGATCCGGTCTCCAACATCTCCGGGGTCAGGGCGCCCGCCTCGTCCCCGGTTATCCCGGCGTCGGAAAGCTCCTTCTTGACCTCCGCGGCCGCCTCGGTCAGGCGGTACGTGACGGATTCCCGATCGGCCATCCGGAACGCGGCGTCCCCGGCGCCGCGCTTTCGGGCTATCCCCGCGATCGCGGATCGCTCCTCCGGCGACAGGGCGGATTCCTCCAGGATGCCGCCCTCCGACGCCTTCGCCCGTTCAAGGACCTCCCGCACCAGGGCGATGCGGGGCTTCTTGCCGGAAGCATGGGAGGCCTTGAACCAGCCGGGGTCCGGAACGGCCCGCTTTTCGGCGTCCATGGAGAGCGCCCCTTCCTTGGAAAGAAGACCGAAGGCGGAACCGACGTCCTTCTGCTCCAGGTTGAGGGCGGCGCAAATCTCCGGAAGCCGGGCGGGCCCCCGCTCCGTCAGGTAGCGGAGGATCCGTTCCTCGGGAGTGCCCGCGGCGATCCACTCGAGCCCGAGGGAGGTAAGCTCATAGACCGTGCGGACCTTCCGCCCCGCCTCCTCGGCCAGCCCCTTGGCGGAAAGCCAGCTGAACGCCTGGTTCGCCTGACCCTCCTTGTAGCCCAGGTCCGCGGCCAGCCGCGGGGCGGTAATTTCCTGACCTGGAGCGTAGGCGCCCAGGACCTTGATCTCTAAGGGGTGCAGGGTTCGCACCAGGGACTTGGTATCCATGCTGTGCTCCGATCGTTCGAACGGCCCTAAGGCCGTTCCCGCGCTTTGCCGTTATTCGCAGGCTATATTGTCGGAATCGGGGTCCGCGGTCAATGCGGCGGCGGTTTTTTTGACCGCCGCGCTGGACTTCCGCCCGTCCATGAGGATCTCCAAGGGCTCCTCGAAACGCAGGTGGACGCAGTGGGCGGTCCGGCGCTCGGGAGTCCGGGACTTTAGGTAGTCCCAGTTGACGAAGGCGCTCCGGGAATCCCAGGGCACCGTGAAGTATCCGATGTTCATGGACGTCACGTTGTGGAAAAAATGGGAACCCAGGGAGCCCTCAACCCGGAACCCCTCCAGATCCGCCTCCACGATGACCCGGGCGCCGGAAATCTGCATGAAGCTGACGGGAATGCCCAGGTGCCGGTCCCGGGTTCCCCAGCGGCCGGGGCCGATCAGGATATACTTGCGCCCCTGCTCCTTCAGGCTGTCGTTGAGCTGGGCGATCTCCTGCGCGATCTCCAGGGTGGACTCGGGATCGAAGGTCTCGGGAACCACGAACACGACATCCCGTATCGAGGCGTCCCGGCCGTTCCCCATGGCCCGGTCCGTGGCCAGGATGCACTCTTCCCGATCCACAGCCCCCAGATCCACGGCCACCTTGTTGATGTTCTGGATCAGGGGCTTGATCTGAAGGAGGTAGAGAGCCGGAATCCCCGAAGCTTCCTCCAGGTTGACCGCGTACTCGATCTCGATGGGTATTCCCATGCTGTTGGCCCCCACCTCCAGGACGGCCTCCACCACCTGGGCGAAGGGCAGGGCGTCATGCTGGAGGATATTGGCGAAGTCCAGGATCCGAGGCCCCCGGGCGGACACCCCCGGGACCAGGCGGCGGTCCGCCAAGTCGAAGGTCGAGGCGACAAGGGGAAATTCCGGGGTGCCCTCCGCCTCCTCGATATCCAGCTCCGCGAGTCCAGCATCCTCTCCCGAGAGGAGGTCCGGCACCGCGCGGTCCAGGTCGATGGCTATGAACCTCCTCTGGGAAGAGGCCACCCGGTGCTCCTGGGCGACGATCTCCAACTTCGGGTAGCCTGGGGCGAACCGGAAGGTGTCGCCCCCCTCCACCACCCAGCGGCCCAGGCCCAGGGCCGCGTTGCACAGCCCGTCCTCGGGCTTGAGGTAGGCCACGGGGTAGTAATTGTGGGACTGGGCGGTTCCGGAGATGGGCGGATAGAACCACCGGCCCCGGCGGGTTCCGACCACCTCCTGGATCACGATGGCCATGCGCTCCTCGTCGATCTTGTACCGGGCGGCCTCGAAGTACGACCGGGCCTTGGGCGAGAAAAGAGAGGCGTAGGTCAGGCGGATGGCGTCCTCAAGCTGACGAAGCCTTTGCTCCGGATCCGGGTGGGAATTGGGAATGAGGTAGGTGTCATAGATGCCCGAGAAGGGCACCATCAGCATGTCCTCGAAGAGTCCGGAAGAGCGTACGGCCAGAGGCTTGTCCGTCACGGTCAACAGACGGCGGAGCCCCTCCCGCACGTCCCGGGATAGGGGCGCGGCGATAAAGCGACGGCGGATCTCCTCGTACTCCCCTCCCCCGTAGGCGAAGGACCAAAGGTTGTTGGATTCCAGGAACCGCTCGAATTCGTCGATCCCGATGAAGATGGTGAAGGGAACCCGGACCTCCAGCTTGTCCTCCCAGGCCGGGAAGGCCATGTTGTCGATCAGGCTCTTCAGGAACATAAGTCCCCGCCCCTTGCCTCCGACGGATCCCGCGGCCAGGCGGGCCATCACGTTAGAGTCCCCGCAGAGGGAGACGTCGAAGTTCGGTATCAGCCCCCGGCTCTTGGACCTGCGGACATCGTCCAGGATCCGAAGGAGGAACGCCCGCATCTCCTGGGGATCGGAAAAGTCGTCGATCCGGTAGTTCCGGAGGATGCGGGCGAACCGAATCTCCCCCCGGGCGGTGAGCCAGGCGGAGAAGTGGTTCCGTTTTCCGTGAAGGAGGAGGCTGTCCGAGGGAACCTGGAGCAGGAGTTCCTCGAACTCCTCCATGTTCCGGGCCCGGGCCAGTTCCGTTCCGTCGGGCCCCCGGAAGATGAAGGGGCCGAACCCCAGGTTCTCCCGGAAGAATTTTTCAAGTTCACGAGCCAAGGAATCGGAGCCCTTGGAGATGAACCCCGCCCCGAGCCGATAGGCTTCCGTGCGGGCCTCGGATTCGCTGGATTGGATCAGGACGGGCAGGTCCGGACTGCTCTCCCGGATGTGGTCCAGGAGCTTGAAGCCCGCCCGGGGATCCTCCGCACCGCCGCAGGAATACCGGACGTCGGAGATGACGGTCAGGATGTAGGGCTCGTATCGCTCGAAAAGGGCCACCGCCTCCTCATAACTCGTGGCAAGGAGTATCTTTGGACGGCCGCGCATCCGCAGGACCTTGTAGGTCTCTACGAGCTGTTCCTCCTCGATCAAGGTCTGGATCTGCCGCATGACCACGGCGTAGAGCACCGGAAGGTATCGGGAATAGTAGCGGACCGAGTCCTCGACCAGGAGGACGACCCGCACCAAACCCGTGCGGGTGTCGGAGTCCACGTTCCGCAGGTCCTCCACATACTTGATCATCCCCACGAAGAGCTTGGAATAGCCGTTCCACACGAATACCCGGTCCGCGTACCTCAGCTCCGGGCGCTTGGGATCCAGGTCCGCGAGGCTGGAATTGTTCATGGCCAGGAGGATGACGGGGACCTCCGGACGGACAGCCTTGAGATCCCGGGCAAGGGCCAGGGGGACGTCGAAATCCATGCCCGCCATCAAGATCACCAGGTCGAAGGGCGCGGACCGGAAGGTGTCCCGGGCGGATTCCGGGCTGTAGGCGCAGGTGACCCGGGGCGCGGAGGTCAGGTTGAGACGGTAGTACTCCCCGTAGATCTGCTCCGATAGGGCTCCGTCGGTCTCCAGGATGAAGGAATCGTACAGGCTGGCCACCAGGAGGATCTCGCGAACCCGGTACCGCATGAGGTCGTGGAAGATGTTCCGGTCGCGTCGCTCCTGGTCGTAGGCCGCGACGAGCTCGTTGAAGTACATAAGGACATAGTATGTCCGGCGGATAACCCTTATTCAAGGGTAAGTCCAGTGTTACGAAGCTTGTGCTTGTCAATCTGCCGTCGGTTAAGCCCTTCGACTCATGCTCTGGACAGGGGCATATACCGATCTCATCCACGGCGGAACAACCTTCGTGACACTATATAGACCGAGGGGCCGCCCGTTTCGGACAGCCCCTCCAATCTGCAACGGCGCGAAGCGCTTCCACGACCAAATCCTGGGCAGCCGGAACCCGCGCCTTGCGCGGGTTCCGAACAGCCGCGGCGCTTCGCGCCGCGGCTACACCAACACCTGCACAATCATGGCGTCCCGACGCCATGCCTCTTCAGGCCGGCTTACACCAAGCCCTGCGCGATCATGGCGTCGGCGACTTTCTTGAAGCCCGCGATGTTGGCGCCCACCACGTAGTTTCCCTCGTGGCCGTACTGCTTGGCGGTCTCCACGCAGGCGCGGTGGATGTTGATCATGATCTCGTGGAGCCGCTTGTCCACTTCCTCGGCGCTCCAGGCCAGGCGCATGGAGTTCTGGCTCATCTCCAGGCCGGAGGTGGCGACTCCGCCCGCGTTCGCGGCCTTGCCGGGGGCGAAGGGGATCTTCTTCTCGATAAAGAGCTTCCAGGCCTCGGGGGTGCAGCCCATGTTGGAGACCTCGACGACGACCTTGACGCCGTTAGCCACCAGTGTCTTGGCGTCGTCCCCGTTAAGCTCGTTCTGGATGGCGCAGGGCATGGCGATGTCGACCTTCTGCTCCCAGGGTTTCTTCCCGGGAAAGAATTTGGAGTTGGGGAACTTCTTGGCGTAGGTTTCCACCTTGTTCCGGTCGATGACCAGCATCTGCTCCAGGTAGTTCCATTTCTCCTGGGTTCCGATCCCGTCCGGATCGTAGACGTAGCCGTCGGGGCCGGAGATGGTGACGACCTTGGCGCCCAGCTGGGAGGCCTTGATGCAGGCGCCCCAGGCGACGTTGCCGAAGCCGGACACGGCGACGACCTTGCCCTTCAGGGAATCGTTCTTCAGTTTGAGCATCTCCTCGGCGAAGTAGACGGCCCCGAAGCCCGTGGCCTCCGGGCGGATCAGGGAACCGCCGAATGTGAGACCCTTGCCGGTGAGAACGCCGGTGAACTCGTTGGCCAGACGTTTGTACTGGCCGAACATGTACCCGACCTCCCGGCCGCCCACGCCGATGTCTCCGGCGGGAACGTCGGTATCCGGTCCGATGTGGCGGAAGAGCTCGGTCATGAAGCTCTGGCAGAATCGCATGATCTCGTTGTCGCTCTTGCCGTTGGGATCGAAGTCCGATCCGCCCTTGCCCCCGCCCATGGGAAGGCTGGTCAGGGAGTTCTTGAAGGTCTGTTCGAAGCCCAGGAACTTGAGGGTGGAGAGCTGGACCTTCGGGTGGAAGCGGATCCCGCCCTTATAGGGGCCGATGGCGGAGTTGAACTGCACCCTGTAGCCCCGGTTCACGTGGTACTCACCCTTGTCGTCGATCCACGGTACACGGAAGAGGATGGAACGCTCGGGCTCGATGATGCGCTCGAGGATCCGCTGGGCCTTGTACTTGGGCTCCGCCTCGATGAGGGGCTCGATGGATTCCAGCACCTCCTCTGCGGCCTGGAGAAACTCGGTCTCCTAGGGATACCGGGCCTTGAGGCCGTCCAGGACTTCCTTGATATATGCGTTCACGATGCCCTCCTTGTTGGACATACGCATGTTTGGTGATCGAAGGGCTCTTCGGCCCTTCCGTAGAAGTATCTTACCCGGGATTCATCGTTTGGGCAAGGCGGAAAATGTTATCATAGAATGAAATACTTTTACAAACAACTCGATATTTATTCGAACCGGCACGGATTTCGAATGTCCCGAGCATGCCCCGGACGGGAGTTTGTATAAGTATGCCTATATCTATAAATAATTTATCAAATGAGGCTTTTTCAAACTAAGGGAGTATTGAAAAAGCTACCTTGAAATTCGCGATTGGCGAACAATCGCAAAGCCGATTTCAATAGTGACCGACTTTAATAATCGACACAACTCACCGGAGGCGACGGACCTCGTCGAACAGGCCCGGCCAGACGGGTTCGC
>JAAYUR010000383.1 GCA_012517645.1 Treponema sp. | reverse complement strand
CTGGGCATCGGGGCCTGCGATCTCCGGGCGGACGTCCAGGCGGTCGGGGACATACCCGGACGGGCTTCGGAGATCGCCGCCGCCCTGGCCGCGGATCCCGAAACCCTCAAGTCCGTCGTCCTCACGGCCCGGGCCTTCCCGGTCCGCGGGAAGGACGGCTCCGAATCGAGCCTGAAGGTCGAGCTCGGGGACCACTCGGTCTTTCCGGTCGCCTACTCCGAGGGAAGGGCGCCCGGGGCGCCGGATGAGATAGCACTCTCCGTCCTGAGCGCCCAGGATCTCGGAATGCGGGTGGGGGACCGGCTCGCGGCGGCCGTGGACGGGGAGTGGCGGGATTTGCGGGTGGCCGGCCTCTACTCGGACGTCACGAACGGCGGGAAGACCGCGAAGGCCGCCTTCTCCGGCGGCGAGGCCCCGGTCCTGTGGGCCGTGGTCCAGGCGTCCCTCCGGGATCCGTCCCGGTCCCGGGAGAAGGCCGAAGCCTACGCCTCCGCCTTCCCCTACGCCAAGGTGTCCAGCCTCCAGGAGTACGTGTCCCAGACCTTCGGTCCCACGATCCGGGCGATCCGGTCGGCCTCCCGCATCAGTCTCGGGGTGGCCCTTGTTCTGGCTGCCCTGATCACCCTGCTTTTCGTCCGGATGCTCGTGGCCCGGGACCGGGTTTCCATCGCGGCCCTGCGGGCTCTGGGCTTCCGGAACTCGGACCTGATCCGGCAGTACCTGGCCCGGTCGGCCCTCGTGGCCGGGATCGGGGTACTGGCGGGATCCCTCATGGCGAACACCCTCGGCGAGTCCCTCGTCGGGGTCCTGATATCCCTGTTCGGCGCCGCCTCCTTCGAGTTCGCCGCCGACCCCCTTTCGGCCTACATATTGATCCCCCTAGCCGTCGCGCTCGCGGCCCTCGCGGCCACGGCGGCCGGGGCGGCGGGAGCCGGCCGGATCGACGTAGCCCAGACCATACGGGAGTAGCCATGAACACCATCCTGAGCGGCGAACGCGTCGTGAAGTCCTTCGGCGACGGGGCCGAGCGCCGGAACGTCCTGGACGGGGTCTCCGTGGAGATTCGGCAGGGCGAGTTCGTCTCGATCATGGGTCCCTCGGGCTCCGGGAAGTCCACCCTCCTGTACGCCCTGAGCGGCATGGACCGGGTCGACGGCGGGCGGATCCTCTTCGAGGGGCGGGACCTCTCGGGACTGCGGGACGACGACCTCGCGGACCTGCGCCGCCGGCGCATGGGCTTCGTCTTCCAGCAGCCCACCCTGCTGGGGAACCTCGACCTCCTGGACAACATCATCCTCCCCGCGGTCCGGGACGACCGGCGGGGCCTGGCCCGCCATGTCGAAAAGGCCCGGGACCTCATGGGTCGGACCGGGATCGCGGGGCTGGAGCGCCGCTCGGTCTCCCAGGTCTCGGGGGGCCAGCTCCAGCGGGCGGGGATCTGCCGGGCCCTCCTGCGCGACCCCGCGGTCCTCTTCGGGGACGAGCCGACCGGGGCCCTCAACTCCGCCTCCGCCCGGGAGATCCTGGACATCCTCTCGGAGGTGAACGCGGCCGGGACCGCGGTCCTCCTGGTGACCCACGACGCGGCGGTGGCGGCCCGGGCGGGACGGGTCCTCTTCCTACGGGACGGCCGGATCGACCGGGAGCTGGAGCTCGGGCCGTCGGGCGGTCAGTCCCCGGAAGAGAGGACGCGGCGGGTGTCCGAAGCGATGCGGGAACTCGGGATTTGACGGGGCCGGAACAGAAGGGAGGAACCCGGCATGTGGAGATTCGTAGCGTTCGCGTACCTGGCGTTCTGGGCGGTCATCCTGGGCCTCGGAGGGTTCGCCTCCATGGTCCTGGGCGCCCCGGAGCCCGTGATGAGGGGGATCGCCGTACTCGGCTCCTGGTCCCCGACCCTGGTCCTGCTGGCTATGAGGCGCAGACTAATGCCCGGCGGCTCGGTCCGGGACTTCTACGCCCGGGCCTTCGCGGGAAGGATCCGGCCCGGGATGGTCCTGGGGATCCCGGTCCTCGTGTTCGGCCTATTCGCGGCCGCCGCCGCGGCCGCGGCCGTCCTCGGCGGTTCTAGACCGGGCACGGGGATCTCGATCGATCCCGGAGCCCTCCTCGGCGCGGCGGCGCTGATGCTCTTCTTGGGGCCCTCCGGCGAGGAATCCGCCTGGCGGGGCTACCTCCGGCCCCAGCTCGAGGGCCGGCATGGTTTCCTGAAGGGAAACCTCCTTCTGGGCCTGGTCTGGGCCTTCTGGCACGCCCCTCTTTGGGTCATCGCCTCGGAGTTTCGGGGCCTCGAAGGACTTCTCTTCGCGGGGGCGAACGTGGTCGTCCTCGCCTCCCTGACGGTGATCATGGGAATACTGATGAGGAGGAGCGACAACCTCCTGGTCGCCTTCCGGACCCACTACTGCTTCAACGTGTCCCTGTCCCTGTGGTCCGGAGGCATCGGCCTCTTCGCGGCCCTCTCGGTCTTGTATCCAGCGGCGGCCGCGATCCTGGCGGCGGTCTTCCTCCGAGCCCGGCCGGAGAGCCCAGGGGCGCGCGGCTGACGCGGATTCCCGGCGGAAGGCGCTTCACGGAGTCCCCTCCGCGGAACGAGGCCGGGAGGATCCTGCGGTCCGCCGCCGGAACCCCGCGGCCAGTAGCCAGCCGATGAACCCGAGCTCCGCGGCCACCTTGGCAGCAGTGTCCGCCTTGTGCGCGACGGCCAAGGGGGCGAGCAGGGCCGCGGGGGGCGGATCCAGCAGGAAGTACTCGAGGAAGGTAATCTCGTAGAAGGCGAAGGCGGCGATCAGCACGAATCCGAGGGCCCTCGGGGCGAACCCCGACTTTAGGACCAGGACGCCGGCGGGGAGGAGCCAGAGCCCCCAGAACATGCCCGCGAGCTTCTCTCCGTCCCGGTACAGGTCGATGAAGATGGGCGAGATCCATTCCCCGCCGGCTTCCGGGAGACCCGCGTAGGCCCCGGCGGCCAGGCGCTCCACGACGAGCTGGTGGGCGCGGTTCAGGAAGGCGATCGACACCCCCGCGGCGACGAAGATGACCAGGAGCCGAGCCCATCCCGCGTCAACGGGGTAGAAGAGCTCGTACAGGGCCGCGGCCGTGGCCAGCAGGCAGACGTGCCCCAACAGGGCGCCCAGGAAGCCGAGCCGGTAGAGGCCCCCCGTCTCCGCGATCTTCCGGAGCATCGTAGCATCGTCGCCGGCGACCCGCCCCTCCACGTACATCATCCCGAAGATGTAAAAAACCGCGGCCGCCAGGTAGAAAAGCCCCGCCCGGCGAGCCGCGTCATAATCGTAGCTCATGCCACACTCCTTTCCGAATGAATCGAGCCAATTTCAAAAGTCGGTTGCTTTTGAACGATGAACACGATCACAAAGTAAACTATACCGTATAGTTTACTTTGTGTCAACCCGGAATTGCCCGCCTTCCGCGGGCATGGTATGGTGTCGAAATGGAGCGATCTGGATGAGGGAGCGCGGAACCCCGGGAGGCCGGGGGCTGTCCGAGCAAAAACGGGAGTCCATCCTCGAGGCGGCGATCCGGGTCTTCTCCCGCGGGGGATTCGAGGGGTCCAGTATGGACCTGGTCGCCCGGGAGGCCGACGCGTCCAAGCGGACCGTGTACAACTACTTTCCGAGCAAGGACGACCTCCTCCGCGAGATCGCCGCCCGATTCGGCCGTGAGATGCGCGAGTTCAAGCGCTTCGAGTACGATCCCTCCGCCCCGATCGAGGCCCAGCTCCTGCGGTTCGCGGACGCCGAGCTCGAGGTGATCCGGAACGAGCGGTGGATGGGGATGATCCGGCTCCTCGTGGCGGCCTTCGTGCGGTCCCCAGAGCTGGCCCGCGCCGCGGTCAAGCGCGATCCCGGGTCGGGGGACCCCCTGGCGGACTGGATGCGCGCCGCCTCCCGCGACGGCAGGCTGGAGGCGCGCGAGCCCGAGCTCGCGGCCGCGGTGTTCCGGGCCCTGCTCGGCGGCGCGTATACCTGGCCGGCGGTCTACGGGGGCGGAGCGGCTCCGGGCGGCGAGGCCTTGAAGCGCGAGCTCGTGGAGACCTTCCTGGCCCGGTACCGCCCCTCGAAGAACCCGCCGGAGCGGCGCGCCCGGTGAAAACCTTCCAGGAAACGACTCTTCTTGTCGAGGACGTCGAGGTGACCCTCCGGCGCAGGGAGGTCCGGACCCTGCGAGTCGTCATCCGGCCCCCGGACGGCCGGATCCTGGCCACGGCGCCCCTGCTCATGCCCGAGACCGCGGTCCGGGCCTTCCTGAG